>SCRU01000187.1 GCA_004323695.1 Burkholderiaceae bacterium | reverse complement strand
AGACACCACGCAGAAATCGGCCACGTGCCACTGCCCCAACCGATTCGAGTCCATTCATGCCAGCGAGGTTGCCTGGCGCCCACTTTGCGCGGCCTGCCAATGAGCGCGTGGCGTTATTGGCAAGTCTTTCCATTGTTGTCAAGGGGTCCGGCATGTCTGCCCGCTTTTTGAGCATCAACGGCGTAACCATGGTGGGCGCCATGTTCGCGCGATATGCGCGCCTTTATCCACAACTTAGCCCACCGTTCTGAATGGCAACTTTTGATGGAGTAGTCCGCTTGCATCCTGCTTGCCGTCCGCCATCCTGGTTTGAGTCAAGGTTGCGAGGCGCCGCGGCGTCTGGATGAAAATCTGGCAGCGTCGACGGTGCGCTTAGGCGCCCTGCTCCGATAAAGGGCGACGGTTATGGGGCACTTCTAGGACCGTGGCCCGGGCCAGATGCTCGAATACTGCAGGTACCGAGCTCTTGAAATCGCCAGCCTTGTACATGGCAAGTACCATTTCCAGTCGTCGTTGCACCAGGGGGTTGTTTTGGGTACGAAAGCGGGCGCCCTCCTCCCAGAGTGCTTCGCAATAGCGCCGGTGACTGGCGATGCGCTCCGGGACCGGGAAGTGATGCAGAAGCGCAAACGCCTCGTCTGAAAAACCAAGAGGCTGCAAATCGTCCAGCAGACGCAAGGTGGTGGCCGGGTCGGTGTAGTCGTGCATGCTGTGATGTCTTACGAAGGTTCTATCCCCGGTGGCACACGAATACGGCTTGAGGCGATTACTTGGCAGCTGCTTTAGCAGCCTTGCGCGCAGCAGCCTTCGGGTCAACGATGGCCTTGAACTTTGACCCGGCCGTGAACTTGGGCACTGTGCTCGCGGGGATTTTGAGCGCAGCGCCGGTGCTTGGATTCTTGCCGGTACGGGCCGCACGCTTCGCGGATTTGAAAGTGCCGAAGCCGACCAAGGTGACGGAGTCGCCCTTTTTGACAGCGACCTGAATGGTTTCAATCAACGTATCCAGGACGTTGCCAGCGAGCGTTTTGGAGAGTTCGTTTTTGGAAACAAGTTTTTCGATGAGATCGGCGCGATTCATTTTTGATTGATTGCAATGGAGTTGATGAGGTGGCGAGTTTACTGGGTGGGTGACTGGAGGCCTTTGGCGTCCTTATGGTAGGGCGTGGAAATCGGATTTCGCTGGGGTTGCGAAGAAGTGGCATTCGTTCCGGTTCATCAAATCCTGATGAACTCCATTGCGATTGATTTGCGCTATGCTCGGCGCCTCTTCTCAATGCAGGATTTCACAATGGCAAAAACCCTCGCTCAATTGAATGCTCAGATTGCAGAGCTACAGAAGAAGGCCGACGCTGTAAAGGCCAAGGAAGCCGTCGGCGTCATTGAGCGCATTAAAGAGGCGATTGCACACTACGGACTGACGGCCACTGACCTGGGCCTTTCGGGACGAGTTGTCAAGGGCGTACAGTCTGTCGGCGCAACAGGGACGGTGGCTGCGAGGAAGACGCGCAAGAAGGCGGCTAAGAAGCCTGGTGGCGTTGTTCGCTATCGCGACGAAGCTGGCAATGCCTGGACTGGCCACGGTAAGCGACCGAGGTGGTTCCTGGCTGCACTTGAGGCAGGCAAGACGCCGGACGACCTGGAAGCTAAGTAGGGCGGGACCCCTTGGTGGTCAAAAATGCTGCCCGCTGCCGCCGACAATGTTGGTATCCGGCTGTAGCGCGCGGGCACGTTTTATCTGACAACCGACGTAAGGGGCCTCATCGTGTCGGACGAATATCAAATTGAGATTCCTCAGTCATTCATGTCACTGTACGTCGACCCTGGGCGCCACAAACCCAGCGCCCCTCGCGATGTCGTAGCCAGCCGCTATGAGCTCTGTGAAGATATGGCCAGCATGCTTACTGAGCCCGCTAAAAATATGTCATTTAATCTGAGCCTCACCGAGGCAGACGTACTCAGGCGTTGCTTCCAAGGCCTGAAAGTAGATGCGGCTACTGTGACTGGAAATGAGGCGCAGTGGGTGATTCGCCGGCTGGCCGAACTGTTGGACTGGACCTTGCCGGACCTCGCCAACGTCGAGTAGAGATGTTCGGAATCAGGCGATAGCGGCTGCTTCATGTCCCGGCCTTTTATGACCACACGGGCAGCGAAGACGGGGGTGCCCCCTGAGTATCAGTGCAGTGTACCGCCGTCGGTAGCCGAGCAGTTTGCCCCATAGTCAACTTCTGCTTTGCCGCCCTTAGCGGTCGTTTCCTTATTCGGATGGGGCGCCCAAGAGCGGACGACCAGCCGCTCGTTGCGTAGGCCGCTTCATTGACGGCCTCGATTTTCGCAGCAGGGAATTAAGCCTTGACGTCAACAGGCCTCGTTCACACTTAGGCTTACGAGGGTGCCATCTAACGAGGTCGTGTGCGGTTTTCCGTCCACAGGGAAACCAGTTCGGGCTCCAGGTCATCGGGCCGTAGACGATCCGCTATCCGAGCAACGTCGCTGTGGTTGACCGTGATGCGCCCAATCCAAACATTGACACCATTTCCCAGCGGCACGAGTACGGAAACGACTGCGCATACGCCGAGAACGAGCAACACCTCGACAGAAAGGCTACCGCGGCCTGCGCGCGCACCGAGGCCGCGATCGAAGATCCTGTCGAATCGCTTCACGCTGTCTGAACTGACCGACGCCGGCGCAATCAACGTCGCGACCAATCCTCCCTCGCCCGATGGACTCCTGCGCGACATGGCTTTCAACTCACCAACCGTGGTCTGCAGGTCTTCCGTCAAGCCCCAAATCGTGCCCCCAGGTCTGAACCAGAACAGATCCCACGCTTGCGGAGACTGGCCCCTTTCGCTATTGCGCGCGATAAGCGATGTCAGGTTCTTTCGATTGCGTTCCAAGCAAGGGCTTCCGACGAACGAAGCGATGTCGGGATCCCTGTGCGCTTGTTCTCGCTTCAGCCACGCGGCCAAGTCCACGAAGCCCTCGGCGTTGATTGAATCGTCGATAAGCGTGGAGTAAGTCAATCGCGCATACTCGGAACGCGCGGCCGCCGTCGGATCAGGATCACGGATACTTTCCAGCGCACGACTCATCGCGTCGGTCAGGAGACGTAGCTTCTGCGGCCGATCTGCACCGGTCTCGATCAGGGACGTTTCTAGTTTGGGTTGGCCTCTGAGTACCAGCGACTGCTTGCCAGATATTTGCGCATAGCTGAATCGACCTGGTGCGACATCGGATATTGCATACAGCCCCCAGGCCTCCGGGTTCTTGATGTGCCGAATTAAGCGCAGATAGTCGCGGAAGTTGTCGTGAAAAGCCTCTCGGGCAAAGCTCTCCGGAATGTCCGCTCGGCCGAGCGACGGTGTCAACCCAATCAGATTCTTGACATTGTGTAACCCTCGCGAGCGAATCATGTTCTTGCTGATCAGATCGAACCAGATGCGCGCGGGGAAGCTCTCCACGTCGGTGATCACGGGCGGGCCGTCTCCCGCAGTACGAAACAGCTCCTTGCCCGTCGAGTGGAGCGAGACCTCGTTGCCCTCCAGCGTGATGAGCGATCGCGCCTGGAGGTCAGCAAGCACGATCTCCATCTCGGTCTGGCTGAAGCCGAAGAAACGAGTCAACCGCGAGACGCTGACGCTTTCGCACAAGTTCAGCGCCCTCAGTACGAACTCGTCGACCATCGGCATGCGCTTATCGCGAGTCACCTGCGCGGCGATGATGAACTCGCGGCAGGGCACATTGAAGCCGAAGGAACTTACCTGCGTCGGCTCGGAAAGGTCGAAGTCGTTCATTTAGTCTCTCCGGCCTTCACGACCATTGCATCATCCGGAGAAGCCAGCATGAAAGCGAGCACGCGTCCCATTGGCGACGCAGAACGCGGCTCCGCCCACATCGGCGATGATCCAACGACGATCAGTCTTTCTTTCGCCCTCGACACGGCAACGTTGCACCGGTTATTCGAACCGACATGGCCGATCTCCCCATACTTGTTGGATCTGACCAGTGAAAGGATCACGATGGTGTTCTCCTTGCCTTGGTAGGCGTCGACAGTGTCTATGCGCAGCAGCCGACGAAACTTGGCATCCCAGGTGTGGCGCGCGACAGCCATCTCGATCCTGGCCTTTTGCCCCGAATACATGCAGATGATGCCGATCGGCGACTCGTCGTCTCCACGGGCGAGTTGATCGACTATCTCCTTCTGGGTGGAGAGGGATTCGAGCAAGCGGACGACCGCCGCCACCTCCGCATCGTTGTGCATGGTCGTTTGACCGGAAAGCTTCACTTCCAGCGCGTTTCGCTCGTCCGAGGTGTTGATCCAAACCATGGGTCTGCGCAACCAGTCGGGCGCATCGGCGCCCACCCTAAACTCCGAGGTACGCGCGTCGGAAGTGCGAAGCATCACCTCGTTCGGCTCGTAAAAGCAGGAGGAGACCATCCTGCAAATGGCAGGGTCCATCCGGTACTGCTCAGTCAATCTTTGTCCGGCGGAGCGTCCGTACAAGGAATTGAACGATCGCTCGAAGTCGCTGGTGATGAACTGCTCGCGCGCGATGTCGGGACGCTCCTCCTGCAGTTGATCCACCATTTCGCGGCCGATCATCGGCATCAGTTGAAGATGATCGCCGACCAGCAGCACCCGGCGCCCGAGTTGAATCGGCACTGCGAGTTCGCTTGGCGTGCACCTCGCCGCCTCGTCCACGATGACCCAGTCGAATGTCTGGGAATCGATACGAATTCGGGTCTGCCCGACCCCGACACATGTCGCCGTGATGATCGAACGGGTCTTCGCCAGGAATTCCTCGAAGTTGCGCTGCGGCGAAGCGAGCGACGACAACCAGTCCTGGGTCAGCATGAGAATTTGCCTTGCGGATGTCAGGTCGGCCGACGATGCCCCCGGATGCTTCTGCAGCAGGTTGGCAAACGCCTCGTCAAGCTCTTCGAGGGGCCGCGACCTGTCCACCCGGCGATTCAGATGCGCGCGCGCTGCCTCTTCGAAAGCAGCACCCGCGCGATCAAGTTGCACCCGAGATCTTTCCCGGTCGACCGCGAGTTCGTCGGTCTCCTGTGCGACGAGCAACTGCAGCTGCGCGCAGCGTCTGGCCAGGGTGCCGATAGCCTCATCCAGGGTCACGACATCCTTCGCGATTCCCGCGGGAATTCCCTTCGCCGAAGCCAGCTGAGAAAAGCGAAACCGCGTTGCGCCCTCGAAGCGGAGTCGGTACCTCTCTCTTAGTTCGGCAGTGTGGTGCGGGCGGATCCGGTCAGTAATACCCTTCGACCCTATGCGCAGCAAATTGGGATTGCCGCCGTGCCGCTTGTAAAGCAAGACCAGCGAGTCGATCACGTTGTTGACCGCTTCGTGCGACTGACTGGCGATGAGGATTCTCTTTGCCCCTCCCCGCGTGATCAGCCAGTGCGCGAACGAGGCGATGAATCGTGTCTTGCCTGTTCCGGGCGGCCCCTGAAGCAAGCCGACAGGGCCAATTGTCAGGAAGGCCCGAAACGCGGCGTTCTGACCTTCGTTCAGTCCGTAGGAGGCAAGCTCGCTGTCGGGAATCTGACCATTGAAGCTAACAGGTTCGGCCTCGATCCGCGGATCGAAGTAGTCGATTAGCTCGGGGATGGCCGAGGCGCCTCCGAGAATGCGGCGCACTGCCTTCGATCGGCGGTCGATCGACGTTTGCTCCCGGCGGTCCACCAAGTAAATACTGTCGCCTGCAGTGAGCTTGCGCGTCGCGTATCGGATCGCGAGCGTGCCGGCAAAGTCGCTGAGCGCATGGTCGATTTCGCCAATTCGCTTGTTGCCCTCCGAGTACACGTCGACGATGTCGTCGGGGTCGAAGTCAAACGCCTTGCCCAGGTTGGTGAACTTGAACACGACAACACCCTCTCGTGCAGCGATCTCGCGCATGAGTCGAACCTCGATGCGATCGTTCGTCTCCAGGTCCATGAGCCGCTGCCAATGACTCGCGACCCGAAAGGAAGGAAGCACTTTGATGTCGTCGGCTTCCGCAGGTTCGTCCTGCCTAACCACACTCTGCACATAGTGGAACAGCTCCAGCAGGCCCTCTTCCGGCCCGTGTCGCAGCGTCAGCTGCAGCTTGATTTTCGTTGCGTGGAGAGACTCATGTGCGAGCATCGGGAACGTCACCCGGTTTAGAAACCATTTGATGAGCTTGTCGCTAGCGCCTTCAAACGCGAACTGCCGGTCCGCAGAGGTCAAGTGATATCGCGAAGTGTCCTGGTCGCGCTTCGCGCGATTGACCAGGTACTCCGAAGGCTCGTCTTGATGGGTCCCCATTTCGAATTGTCGCGAGGTCAGGACGAAGGATCGGACGCCTGGCGCCGCGAGCTGGTTCTTCGCTCGATGAACGGCAGCCACGGTAATTTCAAGGGTGTCGACGACGGGCCGGCTCAGTTCTGCAGCCAACGTGTCGCGCAGCGGTCCGAAACAGTTCTCGGCTCGCTGGGCAACGAGATCGGCCACGATTCTCAGCACCGCGTAGCGGTCGATCGCCTGCTGGCTCAGCCGTTCCCAGTTGGGCGGGCACAACGTGGGCGTCCTGACCGCGCCATCGCCGACCGGCGAGATATCGAACGGGTCGATCAGGCAAAGCTTCGACGACTCCTCGTCGTAGATGACATTGCGCGGCGCGATGTCGCCGTGATCGCAGCCCAGGTCATGCAAGGCCGTGACGGATGCCATCAACTTTGCGCAGACCCCAAGAACCTCGGTAGGTTTCAGCGAGCCGAGTTGGTCAAGCGGCAGTCCTGCCTCGTGCTCGTACACCACAAAGGGCCCGATCGAAGACAGCCCCACGCCGACGAACCTGGGCAGCGCGGCGGTCGGCGCGGCCATGATTCTGCTGGCGCTGTCCAGCAGCCGTAGCAACGCAAGGTCAATGGCGGCAGACAGGCCTCGCGTAAGTCCGTTCCAAATCTTGACGGTCAACTCACGGCCTTCCGTCCCTGGGCTCACATAGACGGAGCAGCGCGGTGTGCTAGCCAACTGCCTCACGGAAGGCCACCGCAGGTAGGGAATGTCGGACGTTTCGTGCCGATCGAGCAGCGATTGATCGAAGGCGCCCGTGCCTTGCGACTCGATGAGTCGCGTGAATTCGTCCGTCATCGTCCCGGCGTCGGGGAAACGCTCAATGGGGTTCGGGTTCAACGACTTCGCCAACCACGGACGGAACGCAGAAAACTCTTCGGGCAGAATTTTCAAGTCCGCTGGACTACCAAGATCGCCGCCAGCCAGGATCCATCCCACCAAGTGGCCGACGAGGTAAACATCACGTTGGCGCCCTGTGCTGGGAAGTTTGGCGGCGCCCTCTTCCGGCAGTTCGGGGGCGTACCCGCGCAATGTCGTCAGCCAGTCGACGACGGACAGCTCGTCCGGAATCTGGCATGACATCAGACCTGTGAGCGCCATCGACGTGGGGCCAGACAGCCAGACGCTGCGCGGACCCAGGTCACGGTGACTGACGAGGCGATGATGCAGTTCGCTGACTATATTCAACAGACCGGTTGCGATCAATAAGCGATCAGCGGCCGACAGATCGTCGCGTGCCTTCTCAAGGTATCGGTCCAGCGTTTGCCATCCCTGGCCAAGGGCGCGAACCTCGAAGTGATGGGTCAGGACTTCCTCGGGTGAGTGCCCTATCTCGCGAAGCACTTTGCTGCGTTCGACGAGATCGCTGCCGACTGCGGTCAGATGGGCGAAGGCCTTGGTTTCGCGATCGGCGATAAGCCGGCGCCGATCGCCGCTGTTCAGCCCCGGAGGAAGCTGATCGAACGACCATGATCGGACTAATGCCTTGAGCCGGGGCT
This sequence comes from Burkholderiaceae bacterium, assembly GCA_004323695.1. Lineage (GTDB taxonomy): Bacteria > Pseudomonadota > Gammaproteobacteria > Burkholderiales > Burkholderiaceae_C > Rhodoferax_A. Next base: position 3,406 of record SCRU01000187.1, on the reverse strand, counting down.
CGCCCTTGCGTTCAGCGCGGTGGTCCAGCCACACACCTCGCGGGTGCCGGAACACCTCTTCTTCGGTCACACGGTAGCCGGCCCAATCCGCCTCCAATGGCTGGAAAATCTTGGTGTTTCCCGTAACCTGGTCGAAGTCTCTTTCGAACTGGTAGAGCTTGATCAGGGAAATCGTCCTCTGCTTCAGCAATTGGCGCCGAATAGCTGAATTTGCGATCGAGCAAGCCTCGGCCAGTGTCCAGACATACGGCTTTTCGCTTTGATGCAAATGCTCGCGTGTCGCTTGCCCAGTCAGCACGACCCGGGGTTCGATCCACAGGGAATCTTTGATCTTGGGGATCTCGGAACCTAGGACAGACTTCAGCTTACGGGCTTTTTCGCTCACCTGGATGACGGCGGAGCGGCCGCGCGATTGCCCGCCCACATACCATCGATCGTTCTGGTAGGTGAGCTTGGGATTCCAATCCTTTATCTCAAGCAGGAGTATCTGATCCTCGATCACGACAAGCGCGTCAATCTCCATCGGGTCCTGATTGCGTGGATAGCAATTCAACGCCACATACAGCAGCCACTCCGCGGGAAATGCTCGCGCCAGCGCATCGACGCCCTTGATCTCCCTGGGCATAATGCCCGCGCTATTCAGATACCGGACCTTGCACACCATCTGAAAACCCCCTATCTCTTCTTATTGGAGGTGAATCGGGTTTTCCTCCCTACGACTCGCCAGGTTAGCCGCCAACCGCTCCCACGCCCTCGTCTGCACGCAAGGCAGCGACTTTGCTTTGGGAATTGATCAGCCCGACCAGTTTAATCACGCGGATATCCTTGTAACAGAAATGTTTTGATGCCTGAGCGTTCTAGAGCTGTTGTGAACGAGATTTAGAACAACCTAACAATTTAGGCTGTAGTCGCGCGCCTTTGCCATGGCCGAACCGTTTTTCCGCCTGCGCTCGATGTCCGAAAGCCGCCACTGGCGAGTGGCTGAAGATGGTCGGACCCCGTCACAGGCATCGCAGGGTCGGTCGTGGTGGCGTTGTGGGCCAGGCGCCTGATTGCGGATACCGGCAAGGTCTTGCTCGACCGTGAAATGGACCACCCTGTCGTCGATGAAATCCGGCAGGCCATCGCAGAGGATGGACGCGTGGGCGAAACACGCATCGCCGACCTGCATGTTTGGCGTGTTGGCAAGTCAAGCTACTCGTGTGCCATCAGTCTCGTGACACATGACAGGGCACTGACACCCGGCAAGGTACGGGACTGGCTGTCACAGCATGAAGAAATCGTGCATGCAACCATCGAAATTCACCAGTGCCCCGATCCACATCCGGGCTGAAAGAGGTTCGCCGCGGTGACAATCCATCATGGCCAAAACGTCTAACTCCGCCCTCGGGCAAATTCCCACCGGGGTTTGGACACTCGGCTTTGTCAGCCTTCTGATGGATGTCTCGTCCGAGATGATTCACAGCCTGCTGCCGATATTCATGGTCACGACCCTGGGCATTAGCGTCGCCGCGGTCGGGCTTCTCGAAGGGCTGGCGGAATCCACCGCCCTCATTGTCAAGGTCTTCTCCGGCGTACTGAGCGACTACCTGGGCAAGCGCAAGGGTCTGGCCGTTCTGGGCTACGCCTTGGGGGCGCTCAGCAAACCGCTTTTCGCGTTGAGCAGCAGCTTCGGCCTCGTTGCGACCGCCCGCCTGCTGGACCGCTTTGGCAAAGGCATCCGCGGCGCTCCGCGGGACGCGCTGGTGGCCGACATCACGCCCAAGCACCTTCTTGGCGCTGCCTTCGGCCTGCGTCAATCCCTGGACACCGTCGGCGCCTTCGTCGGCCCTCTCGTCGGCGTCAGTTTGATGCTGCTCTGGGCAAACGACTTCCGCGCCGTCTTCTGGGTTGCCACCCTCCCGGGCTGGCTCGCCGTCGCCGTGCTGTTTTTTGGACTGCATGAGCCGCAACGTCAGCACCACGAGCGAAGAAGCAACCCCATCAGCCGGGGCAATATTCGACGTCTGCCGGGCGCCTATTGGCGGGTGGTGGGTCTTGGCGCCGTTTTCACCCTGTCCAGATTCAGCGAAGCGTTCTTGGTCCTGCGCGCCCAGCAGGACGGGATTCCCACTGCACTGGTGCCGCTGGTGATGGTGGCCATGAACATCATTTACGCGGGCTCTGCCTACCCCTTTGGAAAACTGTCGGACCGTATGAGCCACGGAACGCTGCTGGGTGTCGGCATGGTTGTCCTCCTGGCGGCGGACCTGACTCTTGCCAGCAATACCGGCTGGATGGCGCTTTTTGCCGGTGTGGCACTTTGGGGGGTGCACATGGGAATGACGCAAGGGCTGTTGGCGGCCATGGTGGCAGACACCGCCCCGGAAGATTTGCGGGGCACCGCGTACGGCGCCTTCAATCTTGCCAGCGGCCTGGCCATGCTTGTTGCCAGCACACTTGCGGGCGTGCTCTGGGAGGTTTGGGGCGCGCCATCGATGTTTTACGCCGGAGCGCTCTTTTGCCTTCTGTCTCTCATGGCCTTGTCATGGAAGCCTGCGCAAGGCGCTTCGCTACGCTATCCCGGCTCCAAATAAAACGCCGAACCAGCCGGACATGAAGGCATGACCGCAGTGCGATTTGAAGTGGAGGCTAGAAACCTGCCTGAAATGATACGCCTGAGCGGATTTTCGACTTACCGCGGCCGTCCGCTCTTGGTCGCATGGCGCCCGTTGGGACTGAGCTCCAACGTGCCCTCACAGGGTGGGCAAGCGTTCGAAGTGGTCGAAGCGAGGCAACGGTGGCTGCACCTGCATTACTTCAAGCTCGTCGACAACTGCTGCGGATATGCCATCGCGAAGCCAGCTGCACATGTACGCCAGTCGTTCCCGTGAACCTTGCAGCATCAACTCCACCGACCCATCCAGGCGGTTACGGACCCAGCCAGTGATGCCTTGCGCCCGCGCGTGGCGCACACAAGCTTCCCGATAACCGACGCCCTGCACGTGGCCACATACCTGCACCAGCCAACTCTCAATCACCACCTCTTTGTCGCGAGAATCCATGCGCGCAGCCCCTTGCATGCGGATGTGTCCATGGGCTTATCCGCCTAACGCCACGAACCGGCGCTGAAGTAGCGCGGTACCGGACGCTCCCGCAGAGGCAACCGCCCATCCAGTCGGAGCACTTGCCAACGGCACGCCACTTATTTCTGCAGCAAGGCATCGGCTCGCGTTCTCGTCGTACTGGCGTGGCGTGCATCTTCTACCGCATGCAAGTAGATCAAGGTGGTCGCGATCGAGCTTTGCCAAAGGTTGTGCTGAATGTGATGCACCGGATTGCCAGACTCGACCTGATGCATCGCCCCGGTGTGCCGTACCGGTATGGAAATTCTTCTAAGGTGAGCAAGCGTCTGGTTATCCAGACT
>SCRU01000186.1 GCA_004323695.1 Burkholderiaceae bacterium | reverse complement strand
GTCGGCGGCCACTCATCAGCTGCTGGCGCACGCCGCGCTGGCACTGGCCGGGGTGGTCGTGCTGTTGTATCTGGCGCTGCGCAGCATGCGTTCGGTGACGCTGGTGCTGGTCAACCTGCCATTCGCGCTGGTTGGTGGCGTGGCAGTGGCGCTGCTGATGGGCGGCACCCTGAGCCTGGGTGGACTCGTCGGCTTCGTCACCCTATTCGGCATCAGCGTGCGCAACTCGATCATGCTGGTGTCGCACTATCGTCATTTGGTCGAGGTGGAGGGCTTGCCGTGGAACATGCAAACCTCCCAGCGCGGCGCCGGCGAACGGCTAGTTCCGATCCTGATGACCGCGCTGGTCACTGCGCTGGGGCTGCTGCCGCTGGCACTCACCGCCGGCGCGCCAGGCAACGAGATCGAGGGCGCGATGGCAGCGGTGATCCTGGGCGGTCTCTTGACTTCGACGATCCTCAATTTGCTGGTGTTGCCAGTGTTGGCGGTACGCTGGCTGCGCTTATTTTCACCAGTATCGCAGCCACTTTGACTTCTATTCTGACATCGACGAGACGGCGGTAATCCAGCATTTTCGTCGTTGGAAACCACCTACACCGGTAACTTGCATGCCGTCGGCCCCCAGTTCTCATCGTCTCAACATCCTCACTTTCGAGCAGAATGCCGTGGTCGACGATCTGCGCTATCTGCTCGGCCAGCGTTTTCCGGCCAAACCAGCGAATCGATCAAGGCGCCGTCCGGACCCACGACCGGTGCCATCCAGCAAGCCGTTCATGCCGCCAGCGAACTGGCCTTGCAGACTGATAAAGAAGTTGTGCTGGCGACCAGCGTCCTTGATGCGCTGCGCCACCGGCACATCATCCTTCCGACATTGGACGTCATTGAGCGCCGGGCCAAGAGTACGTTGACAGCACCGTGACGATTCACCGAAAGGGCCGATCAACCCTTTTCGGGTTGTTCCGTCGGCGACTCGCGGTCATCAGCACCATCGTGTCTCGTCTTAGGCACCGATAGCCAACGTGAGCAGGTTCAATCTTGGTCGTCTTGATCGTCCCAATCCCGACGATCGTAATGGCGATAGCCGTAGCCTGGCCCGTAGTAGACCGGCGCTGGCGGTCCATAGTACACGCGTGCCGGGCGGTAATAGACCGGCGGCGGACGGTAGTACACGCGCGGCGCAGGTTGATAGTAGACCGGTGGGGGAGACGCGTAGACGGGCGCCGGCATGTAGTACACCGGGGGATTGAGCACGCCGACCGCGATGCCCGGGACACTAACGCCAACGGACCAATTCACATCGGCATTGGCCGAAGCGACAGTGAAGAGGGCACTGACTGCCACGGCACCTACCACAGCCCACTTGACCAAAGCAGAACGATTGGGGCTCACAGTGGATCTCCGAAAGAAGGGCAAAAGCCGCCCATACCGCTACCAAACGCCCGACCCGTGAAAGGGGTGCACTCAAAATTGAGAAGAAGGTTGCTAAATGTCACAGCCGTCGAGGTGTTTCAAACGCTGCTTGGTACGGGCTTTGAACACGCATCCTCATGCGCCGCGCCGTTGCCTTAAGACCGCATATCGGAGGGCTACCTTTATCTTAATTGCGAAGCCGCAACGACCGGAAACATCCCAAGCGTTCCGGATGTCGTCGAAAGCACACGCCATGCGTTGAACTATGAGCCCGCTCGAGTCGGGCTTCACGCAGAGGGCACCATGCAATCAAACAAGAAACACGAACTGCTTCGGACCAGGTACCGCCCCAAGGTAGCTTGTTTTCTAGCGACTGCAGCTCTTGTCCTGACGGCGAGCTTCGCAATGCCGCGGAACAGCGTCGCAGCCGAGGTCGACCTTTCAGGCAGCGGCAGCTTCAAGCCACCTTCGGCCGAGCAACTAGCAACGCTACCTGCCGGGTTGGGTTTTTCTCAAGCGGATCTCGCCTTTGGCGCCTGGTCGTTTTCAGTGCGTTACGACGACAGCGTTCCCGATGCGGATCCCGACCCCTATGTGGGGCGTTATGTCGGAGCGATCCGCGCGTTTCGCTTGGTAGTTGGCAGCACTACAGTCGACTTCCCCGTTGACCAGGCGGAGATCGTCGTGAGTGACGGTGGAGGTGGTTTCCCGAACCGCGAGTCGATTCGGCTGGAGGCCAAGGCCAACCTCTCCTCTGGCCTTCTGCGTCTTAGCTGGGTTCAAGTCAATCAGCAGCCCCAGGGCACTGATCTGCGCGGCCCCGCCGGGGTGCTGGCTAGCGATGCGCTTCCGGCTTACGCGATGGTCGCCAACCTGGCCACCGCAAGTCCGTTCGACAGATACCTGGAACTGCGCATCGACCCCCCGGGCGGCGGATCGCGGCCGCTGCTCTACCTCAGTTCGTCCAAGCTTTCGGTGACAGCCAGCCCCGCCACGGCGCCTTGAGGAGGCCGAGATGTCACACATGACCGCATTCACGCGCAATTTTCTGCTGCGCAGCGTAGCAGCATCGATTATTTTGGGGAGCCTCGCCGCGTGCGGCGGCGGCGATGTGACCGTGGTTGCCTCTGTCCAGCAGCCTGCCGTAGCGCCGCTGACGCTTGCCCTGACACGCGTTGGACCTGAAGCCGTCCAGGTTGACTGGAGCGACGATCCCGACGTTGCCAGCTTCCTGGTTCTGCGCGACGGCATCTCCTTCGCGACGGTTACGACCACGAGCCTGGTCGACGCCTCGGCCTTCGTCAACGGGACCTATTGTTATCAGGTGCAGGGCTACGACGCCGCAGGGCAACTGGTGGCAGCCAGTAGCAGCGGCTGTATCACGATCCTCCCCTGAGTGGGACCGCCGCTGTGCAGCGCCGCGCAGAACACATCGCACAGGTCCACCGTGCGCGGCCTGGTCCTTTTGCGTGCACTCTTCAGCGATGGCCCGAACTGCTCGCGACTGATGTTGCTCGAGTACTTCTTCATCATCCCTGAATTGTCCGGGGCGTGGAAGTTCGTGAACGGGTTCCTAGCGTTCGCGGCAATCGCTTTCTTGTCCAGAGTGGTCGCCTGCACAACGACCAGTTGAATTGCTGTGCGATACGAACTACGGGGTCGGCATGTTCATTCGGCTCACCCGAGGGCAAAAAGAACCGCCAGGCCCTGGTCTTACACAATCTGCGGGCGCTAGAAATCGCCGGCCATCATTCCGGCTGAGTGATGCTGGTGATGACTGCTTTGAGAAAATATCTACGGGTCAACAGTCAACGCTCTGCGGTCACAGAGACTTGGGTGCCGAACAACGGGGCTGCAGCGAAAACAGCCGGTAGCTGCTGGGCCCGCCGGACTCGCCAAGACCGGGAAATTGTCGACGACTGCAAAGGGGTAACCAAAATCATCCAATGGACTGCGTACGCCGCCTCCGATCAATTCGACGACATTATTGTGGCGTTCACGCCGCTGTATCCGAGTTGCCTTTTTGCCTCGTACGACGCCGCGGAAAATGCATCCTAAAAGAACTGTGGAGCTGGATGTAGCCAGCCCTCTGCGTGACATGACACTGGAGGCACGGCGATAGCGGTATATCCGCTTCAATTAACCCTCCATCAAGCTGTTTCCTGCAAAGCTGCAATCAGCGGGCAGGCGATCTTGCCTCGGCCGGCACCGCAACGCCGGACCAGAGTAGCCAGCGCGGCTTCCATGCGCCGCAAATTTTCGAGCCGGTGGCGAACATCCGCGAGCTTGTGCTCCGCGATGTGCCTCGCCTGCGAACAATGCGTGCCGTCTTCCAGTTGCAGCAACTGGGCAATCTCGTCCAGTGTGAACCCAATGCGCTGGGCCGCCTTGATGAAGCGCACACGGGACACTTCGCTGGGGCCATAGCGGCGAATGCCGCCATACGGACGCTCGGGCTCGGCCAGCATATTTCTGCGCTGGTAAAACCGGATGGTTTCAACATTGACGCCCGCCTCGGCGGCCAGTGCGCCGATGGTGAAGCTTTGTGACGGTACTTCCATGTCGCTTGACTCCGTACTCAAGTACGGAAGTAAGCTTACTTCATGTTGTCCACGTCATTCAAGAAAGACCGCCCGCCCCGCCCCCAAGAGGGTCGTGGCGCATTGCTCGCCGGTGGCGTGGCGGCCCTTCTTGCCTCGACCTGCTGCCTCGGGCCCTTAGTACTGATCACGCTCGGCTTTTCAGGCGCGTGGATCGGTAACCTGACGCTGCTCGAACCGTATCGCCCCCTGTTCATTGTCGTGGCGCTGGTGGCGCTGTTCTTTGCCTGGCGGCGCATCTGGCGACTGGCCACCGCCTGCGCCGCGGGTGAAGTCTGCGCCATTCCAACGATCAACCGTGCTTACAAGCTGCTGTTCGGTTTGGTGGCCGTGCTGGTGCTGGTCGCACCGGCCTTCCCCTACCTTGCCCCCTTCTTCTACTGAAAGGAAAAAAGCCATGAACAGGTTATTCGCCGTGACCCTGCTGGCCGTGTTGACGACCCCGGTCTGGGCTGCGCCAAGGACCGTCACCCTGTCCGTGCCGACCATGGATTGCCCGGTGTGTCCGATTACCGTCAAAAAGGCGCTCACCACGGTTCCGGGCGTGACGCAGGCCGAGGTGAACTTCGACAAGCGCGTGGCGATTGTCACATTTGATGATGCCAGGACCAATGTCGATGCCCTGACCCAAGCCACCCGCAATGCCGGCTATCCGTCAACCCTCGCAGGTGGCACGAAATGAGCGTCGTGGTTTTGGATTCGACCTTGACGTGTCCGCACTGCGGGCACGTCAAAACGGAACGCATGCCCACCGACGCCTGTCAATGGTTCTATGAGTGCCAACACTGTCATGCGGTCCTAAAACCGAAACCGGGCGACTGCTGTGTCTTCTGCTCGTATGGAACGGTGCCGTGTCCCTCGGCTCAGCAGCGGGCCGTCAATCCCTCAGGTACTCCTGCAGCATCTGGCGGCCGCGATGGATGCGGCTCTTGACGGCCTCGCGCGTGAGCAGCAGTTGATCGGCAATTTCCGTGATTGAAAATTCCTCGAAATCGCGCAGGATGATGGCCTCGCGGTATTTCTCCGGCAGCGACTGGATGGCCGCGGCCAGATCGACGCGCAGCTCGAACTGGTCGGTGTAGGCGAAGATCAGATGATCGGGCTCCGGCAACTCGACTTGCCCACGCATGGCGCGCAACAGCCGGTAACACTCGCGGCGCACGATGGAAAATGTCCAGGCGGGAAACGCGGCGATCGTGCGCAACGCACCAATGCGCTTGTAGATCAGCAGCAAGGACTCCTGCACGGCGTCTTCCGGATCGACGCTGCTGGCGCATTGCGACTGGGCGATACGGGCCAACTCGGGGCGGCACAGCGCCAGCAGCCGCTCCAGGGCGGTGAGGTCGCCCTGACGTGCGGATTCCAGCAGGATAGGGTCATGCTGCATGGCGCGCCACAGGTAAATCACGAGGTGGTGAATGGGTTTGCATGGGGTCGTTTCAATCTTGTCGATGCAAGCTCATCCAGAAAGAGTTACCCGGTCGTCCAGCGTCGCAGTGCCGCATAACTGATTCAACGGGTCATCGCACCCGCGGTGCCCGGCCTCGGCCAGAACCGCGCCAGTAGTCGGTCGATCGACAAAGCGCCGGGTCCCCAGGCCACAAGCGCCAGCAGCATGATGGCCCAGACCTTGTGATCGCTGAAGTCAGCGCCGACGAGGCCGGGCCAGAAACCATGAGGCCACAGACCCGAGTATGAGACCACCGCGATGATGTTGTAAACAAACAGGAACAGCGCCGTTGCGCGGCCGGCCAAGCCAAAACCGAGCAACCAGGGCGTGATCAGCTCGATCCATGTGCCAAGAACGGCAGCCAAGGCAGGCGCCAGCAGCGGCACCTGATACACGGTGCTGAACAACACGTGGGTGCCATAGGGGTCATCGAACTTGACCACGCCGGCGCGCCAGAACACGCGCGCGACCCATACGCGCATCAGCAGCAAGGCCGCGGGGCCGAGCCACTGAGCCGCTACACGGGCGCTACCGATGTAGCACGATGTCAGGCGCTGCGGCAGGGTCATGATGAATGTTCCTCGGATTGAACAGGCGTAATGGCGGTAACCAGCCCTTGTTCGAGCAGGCTGGTGATGCATTGCGCAAGATCGAAGACAGGATCCTCGGCAGTTGCTGCCGCATGCGCTGCGTCGAGGGTGTCCCCACACGCCAGCGCGTCGATGCAGGCGAAGCTGGCGGCGTCAACGCGCGCCATGGCCACCTCGTCCGCGCTACGCCACAGCAGCACGCGGTCGCCGGTTTCGGGCAGCGTCAAACGCCCTGCACAGGGTTGCATCGCGTATTGCCAGATGGCAAGCACCGGATGTCGGCTGGCAAACCGCTGCAGGCTGGGATGAAAGGTCAGACGCACCGGCCCCTCCACAGCGGCCAGCGCGGCGCCCAACCGGGCCGGGGTCAGCGCTGTGGCCTCGCCGGCCAATGCCGCCGCCTGCCGCAGCCACTCCAGCCGGGCAACGTCACCAAGATAAGGGAGTCGATGCGTGTCTTCCAGCGATGCGAGAAATTCGGCGAAGTGCGCTCCATAGGCCTGCAAATTGCCGGATCGCGACGGATGCACGCTGCGATGGCGCGCCGCCGCCTGCTCGAAAAACGCCCCGCCCACCAGGGCCGCGACGGCCGGATAGGTAGTGCGCAGCGCCTCGAGGTGGGTCTGCTCGCTGTTGTGACGATAGATGCGCAGCCGGGCTGCCGCATCGAGCCCCGCGCCTACAAGCCGACCCGCCGGGCCGGGTTCCTGGTTGTTATAGAGCGCGCCCAGAAAGCTGCGCTGCAGCTCAAGCAATGTGGATGCGGCACGCATCGAGTACCTCCTGGGCACGGGCCGCTTCGGCGAGCAGCACTTCCAGTTCGGGAATGTCCTGATCCCACTCGATGAGGGTGGGCACCGGCCCGAAGCAATCGACGGCTTCGGCATACAAGGCCCACACGGCCTCGGTGACAGGCTGGCTGTGCGAGTCGATCAGCAGCGGCACCGCAAGCCCGTCCTTGCGCGTGAAACCGGCCAGGTGAATTTCCCGCACCGCGTCGCGCGGCAGCGCGCGCAGGTACTGGTGCGGATCGACGCCGTGATTCACGCTGTTGACGTAAATGTTGTTGACGTCGCAAAGCAATCCGCAACCGCTACGCCGAACCACTTGCGCGACGAAGTCCCACTCGGTGTAATCGCCTTCCCGAAAACGCAGGTAGGTCGAGATGTTTTCGACCAGCAGTTCGCGCCCCAGCGCGTCCTGCACCTGTCCGATCCGTGAAGCCAGCAGTGACACTGCCTCCTCGGTAAACGGCAATGGCAGCAGGTCATTGCTGTGCCGCCCGCCCACCGCGCCCCAGCACAGATGTTCCGACACCAGTGCCGGTTGGTAGCGCTGCACCAATGCCACCAGCCGCGCGAGATGCGAGGTGTCGATGGCATCGGCCGAGCCCAGCGACAGACCCACGCCGTGCAGGCTCAGCGGATAGTCCGCGCGGATGCACTCCATGGCTTGGTGAAGGCTGCCGCCTTGGGCAAACAGGTTCTCGCTATGCACTTCGAACCACGGCACCCGCGGCTGTTCGCTCAGGACACGGCTCACATGCGGGGTGCGCAAGCCGATGCCGGCCACGGCCGGCATCGGGCATGCACCAGTGATGATCTCAGCCAGGCTCGACACGATGCCCGCGCCTTACATCGACTTGACGACGCCGCCATCGATCTTTCCGCACAGGCCGGCCGGCACCAACACAAACGAATCCGGATCGCGGGCCTTGCTGTCCTGCCCGGCGCAGGAGTGGCCCACCGCCTTGCAGTCGTTCTTGTACGCAGCATTGATGCCGTAGCACATCTGCATGTGGTCCACTTTCACCATTTTCATCGTTCGTTCCTGCGCCATCTTCATCTGTTCGGGCGTCATCTTCATGGGCGCCTGCGCCACGGCAGCAGAAGCCGCGCAGAGCGCGAAAGTGCCAGCCATGGCGGTTTTAAGAAGCTGAGTGCTGTTCATAAATATCTCCGTAAAGTTGCCCCGGTACCATCCGGTACTGCATAGAGGCGCCAGCCGCGCAAAAGGATTCATTCGTTGATTCATTTATTTTGGCGATTGGACAAGCAGGTTTGGCGCAACGATGCTCGTCCCGGAAAAGGCGCGCGAAGGCTGTCATGATCGCGGGGCAAACGAAACAACAATGACGCTGGAAATTCAAATCAACCAACTGAACACGGCCAGCGCGGTGTTGATTCGGCACCTGCGCCTGCAGGTCCCCAGCGGCTGCGAGTTTCACGGCCGTGCCACGAAGCCTTGCGGCGGCGCTAGGCCCCTCGCTCAGCGGTGCGCTCTTCGCCGCGGTTTGGATCGCGCTTCCGCTGATTGCTTGCGGGGCGCTCATGTTCGCGTGTGACCTTGTGTTTTGGCAAGCCGTCTGGCGAAAGCGGCTGACAGACGAATGAACGCTGGCTCGGCGAATATGGGGTCATAGCCACTGCCACGAGGGTACAAACTGACCACAGTTACTGCCGCTACTGCATAGTGGCCACCACTGCATCCCGTTGTCCAACTACTTTCAAGAGCTACATTCTCATGGCAAAAAGATGGCTAGTCGCGCCGATCGGTGCCGTGAAGTTGCAACACCCGCTAGACCAAGTCAACGCCCGGAATTTGGGGCTTGAGGCACAGTGGAACGGAAAACCGGGTTAAGCGCTACAAACCCCACCTTCGGTGCCGTGCGCATGCTCCATGCCGGGCCGATCCAACTGGACATCCCGCTATGAGCATACTGAATCCTGCGACTCTGCTGCTTGCCGTGGATGCCATGATCGCCATGCTTTGTCCCCGTGTGGGCGGGGTTTGGACACCAGGCATCTGCGCCCGCCTCGGTGAAACGCTTCGCTGACGTTGTCGTCAGAGGCAGATGTAGCCCTTTGACGAATTCAACACTGATCAGAAGAACTCATACTCCACCTGGGTCAGCCACGTTCGCCGGGGTGCCGCCGCATTGAGACCGAGCACCACGCCGAAGCGGTATTCGAGGCTGCTGGTAGTGCCGGGGATATGCCATTCACCGGCAACGATGGGGCCGGCCTGATATGCACGATCAGCGGGCCGCGCATAGGCTTCAATGCCAGGACGAAGAGCAGCGGAAACCGCATAAGTACCTGAATAGCTGTAGCGAATCTCATACTTGCGGTCGGCACCCGCGCCGACCTGTTTCTCCCAGATGGCATTGAACCGATGCGTGAACCGTCCCACGGTCTTTTCGACCAGCGGTCCAAACTCGACGGCATCGGGTTTGCCGGCGACAATTTGGTGTTCGTACGAAGCCAACAAACCGAAGTCGGCCCAATATTCACCCGGCTGGGTGAATTGGAACGTGTTCTCGAACTCGTAACCGAGCAGGCGACCGCTGCTTCCTGGTTCCTTCTCATACCGCTTGAGATAAATTTCCGGCTTCCACCAATCGGTAAACGCGTGGGAGATCGAGAGTTCGGCCGCGCGGCCGCCATTGAAGTCGGCGCGTGGATCGCCGTAACCATAACCGCGCAGCTCGATCTCCGACTGGGTGGCGAGCACGTGCGGCGAATAAACGATGAAATCATCTGCCTGGGCTGCTGCGGTGGCGAGTAGGAGGAGGGCTGCGCCTACGGCCAGGGTTCGTGAATGCCAAAAGCGGTCGTGGCTTCCCAGGACCTGAGATTTTCGAGCGAAGGATGGATACACGGGATGATTCTTAGGTTGATGATTCAAGACACACGGTCTCGTTCGGCGGCTGCTACCGGAGGTACGAGCGAGCAATAAAAAGGGGACGGCTTAGCGCAACGGCCCGGAAGCTGGATCCGTAGGTAGCGAACGCATCCTTGATGAGGGTGACGGCGAGGTTCGGCTCAGTCGCTGCATACCGGCGACCAACAGCAGCAACGTGGTCGCGTAGAAGACCAGTTGGATACCCGCTGGGCTGGCGTCATAGCCGATGAGGATGCCCAGCGTCTGGCCGGCCAGCGAACCGTTCGACAGCAGCCCGGAGGTGTCCCACACCTGAGTCCCCCAGGACGGCAGCAGATTCCCCTGCATCAGGAAGCGCGCGGCGGTGGAAGCCAGGCCCGACGCCAGCAACACCAGCATCCAGTTGGTAACGGTGAAGAAGTGCTTCATTGGGATGCGCAGTAGGCCGACATACAGCGCAAAGCCAAGCAGCGCACCGCTGCCGACGCCCAAGGCGATCCCACCCGCCAGCCCAGCCGCGCCGATACCGCCGATGGCCATGCCGTAGAGAAACAATACGATCTCGGAGCCTTCGCGTAGAACGGCAATCGCCACCACCGCAAGCAACAGCGTCAGCGAGCTGGAGCCTGCCCTGACGGCGCTGCCGATCGCCCCCATGTGCTGCGCCAATTCGCGACCGTGTTTGGACATCCACACCACGTGCCAGCCGATCATAAAGACGGCAGACAGCAGCACGCATGCGTTGAAGATTTCCTGGCCGGAGCCGCTGGCCATGCGAGCGATAAGCGAGGCGCCCATAGCCACGAGCAGGGCTCCGGCGATGCCGAGCCCGATGCCTGCGGTCACAAACCATCCCCGTCGCGCCACGCCGCGTGTAGCAGCGCACACGATGGAAACGATCAAGGCTGCTTCCATCACTTCACGAAATACCAACAAAGCCACACCGAGCATCACGTCACTCCACGATCAGCCGGCCTTTGGCCGTGGCTTGATGGAAGTCGCCGAAAAATCCGTAGGTACCGGCGCGCAACGGCCCGACGTAAACGATGATGCTGCTGTTCGGCAGCACAATTTTCTCGCGATTGAAATCCGTGCTCTCAAACTCCTCTGGAGTGGGATCCTCGTTGCGCACGACGAGCTTGAACTTTGTGCCGGCCGGCACTTTGAGCTCGCTGGGCTGATAGACATGGTCTTTGATGACCAGTGTGTATTCCGGAAGATCGTTAGCGGTTGCCGGGCCAGCGAGAGCCAGTAGCATCGGTGCCGCGACAAGAAAGGGGAGCTTCATGGTAAGGGTTCCGTGGAGAATAAGTAAATGATAACCATTCCCATTCAATGTGTCAAACGTGGCTAATCCAATGGGAGATTCCCGGCTGTGCCAAGGACGCAGTAGAAGCTCGACCTCAACAGTCTTTGACGCGATGAACCGGTCTTCACCCATGACCAGTTCGGCGCCACTCGATGCGTAATTCTTGCGGTGGACCTCGTCAAGAATACCCCGGTGGCTGGGATGGCGTCGGCATAATCACGGCCGGGCGGTGACGCCATCGCTATGACCGGCCGCACCATGCATGTTCATGCCTTTCATGTTTGCGGAACTGTAGGCATCCTCGTCGCCCATGTCCATGTCTTCATCCGGCGGGGCCTTCGCGACCATGTCCTTGTACTGCGCCGGCGTCATGTCGGGCAGCTTCTGCAGGAACGCGACCATGCTCCAGAGGGTGTCGTCGTCGTGGCTGCTCCCCCAGGCCGGCATCGCGCTCATCTTGATGCCGTGCTTGATGATCCAGAACGCCTCCCTTGGACCGACCCGCTGCTGCGACAGGTTCGGCGGCTGCGGATACAGACCCGAGCGAATCTCCGAATCCTTCCTGCCCGGCGCCAGATGGCAGCCCATGCACATCGCCGCGTACTGACCGGCACCCTTGAGGATCAGCTGCGGATCATCGAGGTTAGGTGCCGCAATGTCCTTCGAGCGGACCTGGATGGCACGCTCGCGCAGGGTCTGCATGACAGCGAAGACGGGCCTGGTGTGAGGGTCGTCGGCGCCGATGTTGTAGACGCCGGAATAGACGAAAGCCCCGACGCCGGCCGCCAGCACGCCGATCGTGAGCGCGACCGTGATGACGTGCCTGGTGTGCTGCTTCATATTGATTCCCCTCAAAACCACATGCGGACGCCGACAGCGACCTGCCGGTCGAGAACGGGCTGGCCATCCTGCCGTGCGTAGTCGGCGGTGGTGCCGATGCGGCGTACCCAGTTCACGCCGATATAGGGCGCAAACTGGCGACGGATTTCGTAGCGCAGACGCAAGCCGAACTGCACATCGGAAAGACCGCTGCCGATGCGCCGCTCTGGGTCGTCCTTGCCGTAGAGGTTGGCCTCCAGTTCCGGCTGCAGGATCAAGCGTTGTGTGAAAAGCAGCTCGTAGTCGGCCCGCAGGCGTGCCGCGGTGCGCCCCGAGGCTCCGACGTATCCGGTCGCTTCGAGTCCGAACCAGTACGGTGCCAGACCCTGCACGCCAAACGCGGCCCAGTTGCGCTGCGGGCCTTCACCGAAGTCGTGGCGCGCCCCCAACTGGGTACTCCAGTACGTAGCGACGGCGTGGTTCCAGAATGCCTCCAGATCGCCGTCCTGCAGCTTGCCGCGGCTGCGCTCACCCTCGGTACGGATCCACAGCTTGTTGCTGTCGTTGCCGTACCAGCCCTGGGCTTCCCAGCTCTGGCCATTGGCATCAGGGCCGTGAAACGCTTCCAGCCGATCGATCAGCAGCATGCCGAGCGGCGCGTTGTCGGCCATGTCCATGCCCTTCATGGATCCGTAGCCGACGCCGTCGGAGTAATCGGCGCTGCGCGCATTCGGCGGCGCACTGCCACCCTGCATCGGGCCCATCGTCATGCCGGACATCGCACCCATACCGGCCATGCCACCTTGCTCCGCTTTCGGCATCGCGCCGTGATCCATCCCAGACATGTCGCTGGAGGATGCCGGCGGCACGGCAGGCTGGCCTGACGCTGGCATGCCGGACATCGAACCGTGATCCATCCCGGGCATGGTGCTGTAATCCATGCCGGGCATCGTGCTGTGGTCCATGCCTTTCATGTCACCCATGTCGCTAGGAGAAGGCTTCGGTGGGGCCGGAACGTGTTTCTTCTTGGCCTTGTTGACGGACGCCTTCGTCGCCGGCTTCCTGGTGCCGCTCGCGGTAGCCGGCATGGTCATACCGGGCATGCTGCCGTGATCCATGCCGGGCATGGAGCTCATGTCCATCGATGGCGTGCTGCCGGACGCAGGTGCACTTTGCGCCGTGGCAGCCAGTGGCAACGTCAGTAGCAGCGCGGCCAGCAACAACGGACGATGCAGAGGGATAGAGGTGGTACGACGGTTCGTGTTCATGACACCACCACCTCGCGGAACATGCCCGCTTCCATGTGATACAGCATGTGGCAGTGGTAGGCCCAGCGGCCGAGATTGTCGGCGCTCACGCCATAGCTCACGCGCTGCGCGGGCTGCACGTTGATGGTGTGCTTGCGCACCTGGAACTGTCCGTCCGGATTCTCCAGCTCGCTCCACATCCCGTGCAAGTGGATCGGGTGGTTCATCATGGTGTCGTTGACCAGCACAATGCGCAGCCGCTCGCCGCTGTTGAAGTGCACCGGCCTGGCGTCGGAGAACTTCACGCCGTCGAACGACCACATGAAGCGTTCCATGTTGCCGGTCAGATGCAGCTCGATCTCGCGACCGGGTTCGCGCGGATCGAGCGAGCCACCGATCGTGTGCAGGTCGGCGTAGGT
>SCRU01000185.1 GCA_004323695.1 Burkholderiaceae bacterium | reverse complement strand
CGAAGGTGGGAACGCCAAACACGCCCAGGGCAATCGCCTCCTCGCCATGGGCCTTGAGCTGCGCCTTCACCGCGTCTGCGCCAGCGTCACGCGCGGGCGCCAGTTGCGCCGCGAGTGCCTGCAGCCGGTTCGGGTCGGCCGCGTCGGCGCCGCCGCGCCAGACATGGCGAAACACCGTCTCGCAGACATAGCGGTTCGGCAGACCCTGCGCATCACAGGCCATGGCAAGTCGCAGCAGGGCCAGCGGATTGAACGGATGGCTGGCCGGCAACTGCATCGGGATGCCGTGATGGTGCGCCAGCCACAGCACCTGGCGATAGGTCCAATCGCGCTTGGCCTCGATCTCGGCCGGCCCGAGCTGCCCATGGTGCTTGAGCAGCGAGGCGAACAGCAGCGGCTTGTATGTCACGCTGTAGCTCAGCCCCTGCAGGGCGCGCGGCAAATCCTCGAACGCAAGGCAGGCGTACGGCGAAATGAAATCGAGGTAGAAGGTGATGTGTTTCATGACACGGTCGACGCCCCCGGCCCGGCCGCGCGCTGTTCGATCAGAACCCAGACGGCCCGCTTTTCTGCATCGCTCATGCGGCTCCATTGCGCAATTTCATCGAGGGTGCGAAAGCAGCCCTCGCACCAGCGGTTGTCCTCGCTCATGCGGCAGACCGAAACACAGGGCGATGGCATATTTTGGGCTCCACCCCTTGCCGGGTCTGTATAGTCAGCTATTGAATCAATAGTCTTCACGGGATGTTGACCGCCTGCGCCACATCGGCCACGGGCGCGCCGGTGAGCCGCTGCAGATCCTGGGGCTTGAGCTTGAACACGCCATGCGGGTGCCCCGCCGCGGCCCAGATTTCCTCGAAGCGGAACAGCTCGCGGTCGATCAGCGTGACCGGCGGGTTCGCATGCGCCAGCGGCGACACGCCGCCGATCGAAAAGCCGGTACTGGCCTTGACAAAATCGGCGTCGGCACGGCCGAGCTTGCCGCCGTCCGTGCATACCAGCGCCGCCACCTTCTTTTCGTCCACGCGCCGGTCGCCCGAAGTCACGACGAGCACGGCCGCGTCGTCCGAAGTGCGGCGAAACACGATGCTCTTGGCAATCTGGCCGACCGCAATGCCCAGCGCATCGGCCGCCTGCTGCGCGGTACGTGCCGCGTCGTCGAGCATCAGGGGCGCATGCGGATGGCCTTGCGCCTGCAAGGCGGCCGCCACGCGTTGCACGCCCTCCGGAAGGAAAGAGGCGGGAGCCGAAGTCATGCTCATGGCTAGCCCGCCCGCTTCGCGAGGATGGCCGTGGCCGCGCGCGAGTTCGGCTTGCGCTGCAACTGCCCGCTGATGAACTGGCCGGCATCGACCAGCTTGTCCAGGGCGATCCCGGTCTCGATGCCCATGCCGTCCAGCAGGTAGACCACGTCTTCCGATGCTACGTTGCCGGTCGCGCCCTTCGCATAGGGGCAGCCGCCCAGGCCCGCCACCGAGGTGTCGAACTGCCACACGCCCATCTCGAGGCTGGCCAGCGTGTTCGCCAGCGCCTGGCCGTAGGTGTCGTGGAAGTGACCCGACACGTCATTGATGTCGTAGTGCTGGAGCGTCGCCTCCATGGCACGCCGCACCTTGCGCGGCGTGCCCACGCCGATGGTGTCGGCCACGCCGATGTGCTGCACGCCGATGCCTTTCATGAGCCCGGCCAGCATGCCGACGCGCTCGGGCGCGACTTCGCCCTCGTAGGGACAGCCGACGGTGCACGACATGGCGCCGCGCACGTAGATGCCATTCGCGCGCGCCGCCTCCACGACCGGGCGGAAGCGCTCGATGCTCTCGGCGATCGAGCAGTTGATGTTGCGCTGGCTGAACGCCTCGCTGGCCGCGCCGAACACCACGATCTCGTCGGGCCACTCATCGCGCGGCGCGGCGATCGCGGCCTCGAAGCCCTTCATGTTGGGAGTCAACACCGAGTAGCGCACGCCGGGCCGGCGCCGGATCCCGTGCATGACCTCGGCCGCATCGGCCATCTGCGGCACCCACTTGGGCGAGACGAAACTGGTGACTTCGATCTCCTTCAGGCCGGCCTCCTGCAGGCGCTGCACCAGCTCGATCTTGACGGCGGCCGACACCGGCTGCTTTTCGTTCTGCAGGCCGTCGCGCGGACCCACGTCGACGAGTTTGACTTTGGCAGGAAGGCTCATGGTCTGGTTCCGGAAGATTTCAACCCTCAGTATCCGCGCTGCGCGTCCACCACGCCGGGCAGTGTTTCGAAGTCCGCACCGGCTTCAAGGGCGCGGATCTTGGCCGCGATCTGAGCCACCGACTCCTCGCGCTGCGTGCGCGCGGAGGCATGCGGTGTCACGGTGATCTTCGGGTGGCGCCAGAACGGATGCCCGGGTGCGAGCGGCTCCGATGCGAACACGTCGAGCGTCGCGCCCGCGAGCTGGCCCGAATCGAGCAGCGGGATCAGGTCGTCTTCCACCAGGTGCGCGCCGCGTGCCACGTTGATGAGATAGCCACCAGGCAGACCGCCATTCAGCCGGCTCAGTGTCTCACGGCGCAGGATGCCGCGCGTCGCATCGGTCAGCGGCAACAGGCACACCAGCACGCGGCTGGCCGCGAGAAATTCGGCGAGCCCCGGTTCGCCGTGGAAACACCGGATGCCGTCGATCTGCCGGGGCGAGCGGCTCCAGCCCCGCACCGGAAATTCGAACTGCGCAATGGCCCGGCCGACGCGCTGGCCCAGCACACCCAGGCCCATGATGCCGACCGGAAAGTTGCCGCGCACGCGCGGCCTGCGATAGCTCCAGGCGCCTTCGCGCGCCTCGGCCTCGTACACATCGAACTCGCGAAAATGCCGGATCAGCGCGTGACACACGTATTCCGCCATCTGCACCGACATGCCCGCGTCGTCGAGCCGCACGATGCGGGTGCGCGGCGGCAGCCGCAGACCCAGCAGCGCATCCACACCCGCGCCGATGTTGAACAGGCCGCGCAGCTGATGCTGCTCGTCCAGGAATTGCTGCGGCGGCGCCCACACCACCGCATGGTCGGCCGGCGCGGCGCCAGGTGTCCAGGCTTCGACCACAGCCTGCGGCAGCTCGGCGCGCAAGCCTTCCACCCAGGGTTCGGGACGGTTGTTGTCGGTGAGGCAGACGGTGATTCGCATCGGCACCAGTTTAATCAAGCCTCGATGCGCAGCAACTCGGCCCCTTCCGCGACCTGATCGCCCGGCGCATACAACAGCTCCTGCACCGTGCCGTCGGCCGGCGCGGCAATGGTGTGCTCCATCTTCATGGCCTCCATCACCGCGAGCGCCTGGCCCTTGCTGACCTTGTCGCCGGTCTTGACCGCGAACGACACGACCTTGCCGGGCATCGGCGCGGTCAGCCGCCCGCCCTCGCCCGCACCTTCGCCCGCCATGGCCAGCGGGTCGAGCTCGGTGATCTGCGTCGCGCCGTCGCCGCCGAAGACGTGCAGCAGTGCGCCCAGCCGGAACACGCGCACCACCTGGCGGCGACCCTGGTAGCGCAGGTCGATCGCCTGCCCGGTCGCGCCGGCCCCGTCCTTTTGCAGCACGAAATTCAATGGGGACGCCGGTCTTTCGCCAATTTGTAGCTGAAGACCATCGTCCAGGTAGCGCAGCTTGGCAACCACGGGCCGGCCCTGGTAGTCGTAATCGATGCGGCGCGAGGCGACGCCGTGCGAGCGAAAACCGTCGCGGCGCGAAAACGGATCGGCGGTCTCGCTGGCGCGCTCGGCCAGCACCGAGTGCGCGGCGGCGGCGGCGACCGCAATCTCGACGCCCAGCGGATCCTGCGCGAACAGCCGGGAACGCTCGCGCTCGATCAGCGCGGTATCGAGTTGCGCCTGGCTGAACGCGGGCGTCGCCAGCACGCGGCGCAGGAACTGCACATTGGTCTGCACGCCAACGATCTGCGTGCCGGCCAGCGCCGCGTCGAGCAGGCCGAGTGCCTGCTCGCGCGTCTCGCCGTGCACGATCAGCTTGGCGATCATGCTGTCATAGAACGGGCTGATGGCGTCGCCCTCGCGCACGCCGTCGTCCACGCGCGTGGCGCCGACGGCGAACTGCGTGTGCGGCGGCTTGCGGTAGACGTGCAGGGTACCGGTCGCGGGCAGGAAGTCCTTGTCGGGGTTTTCGGCGCAAATACGCGCCTCGATCGCGTGGCCGTGGATGACAAGCTGTTCCTGCATGAGCGGCAGCGGCTGGCCCGCCGCCACGCGCAATTGCCACTCGACCAGATCCTGGCCGCTGATGGCCTCGCTCACCGGGTGCTCGACCTGCAGGCGCGTGTTCATCTCCATGAAATAGAACCTGATCTGCTCGGGGTGGTCATAGCCGCCCGGCTGCTCGGCGATGAACTCCACCGTGCCGGCGCCGACGTACCCGACGGCGCGCGCCGCCGCGACCGCGGCATCGCCCATCCGCTGGCGCAGCCCGGGCGTCATGCCAGGCGCGGGGGCCTCTTCCAGCACCTTCTGGTGGCGGCGCTGCACCGAGCAGTCACGCTCGAACAGGTAGACATAGTTCCCCTGGGTGTCGCCAAACACCTGGATCTCGATATGGCGCGGCTGCTGCACGTATTTCTCGACCAGCACGGCATCGTTGGCAAAACTGCTCATCGCTTCGCGCTTGCACGACTCGAGCGCAGAGGGAAAGTCCGCGCTCCGGTAGACCTCGCGCATGCCCTTGCCGCCGCCGCCGGCGCTCGCCTTGATCAGCACCGGATAACCGATCCTGTCGGCCTCGCGCTGCAGCAAGGCCGGGTCCTGGTCCGCGCCCTGGTAGCCCGGCACCAGCGGCACGCCGGCCGCGCCCATCAAACGCTTGGACTCGGCCTTCAGCCCCATCGCCTGGATCGCGCTGGCGGGCGGGCCGATGAACACCAGTCCGGCATCGTGGCAGGCCCGGGCAAACTCCTCGTTCTCGGACAGGAAGCCGTAGCCGGGGTGGACCGCCTGCGCGCCCGTGGCGCGGGCGGCGTCGATGATGCGCTGCCACTGCAGGTAGCTCTCGCGCGGCGCGCTGGCGCCGATGTGCACCGCCTCGTCGCAGACCGCCACGTGCTTGGCATGCGCGTCGGCGTCGGAATACACGGCCACGGTCTTGACGCCCATGCGGCGCGCGGTGGCAGCGACGCGGCAGGCGATTTCACCGCGGTTGGCAATCAGTATCTTGTGGAACATTTACGCGACCTTCGCAACACCGGACAGGAAGCCGGAAACCCGGCGGAATATTGCCTTGAGGAACTTGACGAGCAGCCAGGTCATGCCCCACATCAGCAGCACCATCACCAACAGGACCACGCCGAACAGCAGCGGGTGATGGGTGGACAGCCAGAGCGCGCCGACCACCAGGCCGTCCTCGGTCAGGCTCGCCGCCACATTCGAAAAAGGCTCTGGAGAGGCGTTGATCGCGGCGCGACTCGTGGTCTTGGCGGCCTGGCTCGTGGCGGCCAGCGTGCCGCCCAGCAGCGCGGCCACGGCCGTCATGGTGCCGCCGTCGGCGCCGAACACGCCGGCCGCGAGCGCCGCGCCGGCCGGAATGCGGATCACGCTGTGCACGATGTCCCACAGCGAATCGACCCCGGGGATCTTGTCGGCAAAAAACTCCACGAACAGCATGAAGCCGCTGGCCGCCAGCATGGCCGGGTGCTGCAGCAACGCCAGGCCCGGCGGCAGCGCAATCCAGCCCAGCGCGCCGGCCAGACCGGTCAGAAAGACCACGGCATACAGCCGCAGGCCGCTGGCCCAGCCGAGCGCCGCGGCCAGTGCGAGCAGGCTCGGCAGGTTCAAGTGGCCGGTAGCCTGCCCAACGCCCGCTGCAGCGGCTCCCGCAGCGCTGGCCACGTGACCGCCCGGCGCGAACCACGCCGAGGCGGACCCCAAAACGGATGACAGCGTGGTTTCCATGAGGTGGCCCGGGGCAGCGTCAGCGCGCCAGCCAGCCCGGCTTGCGCTTGCCGAGGAATGACTGCACCCCTTCCCGACCCTCTTCGCTGGCACGGATGTCGGCGATGCGCCGCGCCGTGTCGGCGCGCAATTCGGCGCCGAGGGGCGCGCCGGCCACGTCGCGCACCAGTCGCTTGCAGGCGCGCGCCGCCTTTGGCCCGTTGGCCGCAAGCACGCTGACCAATTCCGCCACCTTCGCGTCGAGCTGGTCGGCGCGGCACAGTTCGTGCACGAAACCCAGCGCATGCGCCTCGTCCGCGCCGAAACGCTCGGCGGTGACCATGTAGCGGCGCGACGCTTGTTCCCCCAGCGCGCGCATCACGTATGGGGCGATCGTTGCCGGCAGCAGGCCGAGCCGCGCCTCCGAGAGACAGAAGGTCACGCCTTCCGCGGCGACCAGCACATCGCAGATCGCGGCCAGGCCCATGCCGCCCGCGTAGCAATCGCCCTGAATGCGGCCCACGACGGGCACCGGGCACTGGTACAGGGTCCAGAGCATGTCGGCGAGCTTTTGCGCGTCGCCGCGGTTCTGCTCCCAGCTGTAGTCGGCCATGGCGCGCATCCAGTTCAGGTCGGCGCCGGCGCAAAACGCCTTGCCGTGCGCGGCCAGCACGATGACGCGCAGGTCTTCGTCCTGCGACAGTTTTGCAAACACCTGTGTCAATTCGGCGATGACGTCGTCGTTGAAGGCATTGCGGACTTCGGGCCGGTTCAGCCAGACCTCGGCCACATGCGGTGTCGGGCGGCGCAGGTCGAGAATGCTGGATGGGGACGTCTGCATGGCTTACATGCGAAACACGCCAAACCTGGTCTCGGGAATCGGCGCATTGAGCGCGGCCGACAGGCCCAGCGCCAGCACGCGGCGCGTGTCGGCCGGGTCGATGATGCCGTCGTCCCACAGGCGCGCGGTGGCGTAGTAAGGGTGGCCTTGCGCCTCGTACTGTGCGCGAATGGGCGCCTTGAACGCTTCCTCTTCAGCGGCGGACCAGGTATCGCCCTTGCGCTCGATGCCGTCGCGCTTGACCGTGGCCAGCACGCTGGCGGCCTGCTCGCCGCCCATCACGCTGATGCGCGCGTTTGGCCACATCCACAAAAAGCGCGGACTGTACGCGCGGCCGCACATGCCGTAGTTGCCGGCGCCAAAGCTGCCGCCGATGATGATGGTGAACTTGGGCACGTTGGCCGTGGCCACCGCCGTGACCATCTTGGCGCCGTGACGTGCGATGCCTTCGTTCTCGTACTTTCGGCCCACCATGAAGCCGTTGATGTTCTGCAGGAACACCAGCGGGATCTTGCGCTGGCAGCACAACTCGATGAAGTGCGCGCCCTTTTGCGCGCTCTCGCTGAACAGGATGCCGTTGTTCGCGACCATCCCCACCGGCATGCCCTCGATATGCGCGAAACCGCACACCAGCGTGCTGCCGTAGCGCGCCTTGAACTCCTGGAATTCGCTGCCGTCGACGATGCGCGCGATGATCTCGCGCACGTCGAAAGGTTTGCGCGTGTCGGTGGGTATCACGCCGTACAACTCGTCGGCGGCGTATTTGGGCGTCACCGGTGCGTGCATGGCGCCGGCCCGCGTCTTGGTGCGGTTCAGGTGCGCGACCACCTCGCGCGCCAAGGCCAGCGCGTGTGCGTCGTCCTGCGCCAGATGGTCGGCCACGCCCGACAGACGCGTGTGCACATCGCCGCCGCCCAGGTCCTCGGCGCTCACTTCCTCGCCCGTGGCGGCCTTGACCAGCGGCGGCCCCCCCAGAAAGATGGTGCCCTGGTTCTTGACGATGATGGTCTCGTCGCTCATGGCCGGCACGTAGGCGCCGCCGGCCGTGCAGGAACCCATGACGACCGCGATCTGCGCAATGCCCTGCGCGCTCAGATTGGCCTGGTTGTAGAAGATGCGGCCGAAGTGCTCGCGATCCGGAAACACTTCGTCCTGGTTCGGCAGATTGGCACCGCCGGAATCGACCAGGTAGATGCAGGGCAGGCGGTTCTGCTCGGCAATCTCCTGGGCACGCAGGTGCTTCTTGACGGTCATCGGGTAGTAGGTGCCGCCCTTCACCGTGGCGTCGTTGCACACGATCATGCAGTCGACGCCGGACACGCGCCCGATGCCGGCCACGACGCCGGCCGCCGGCGCGGCGTCCGAGCCGTCCTTGTCGGGGTACATGTGCAGCGCCGCCAGCGGCGCGATTTCCAGGAACGGCGTGCCCGGATCGAGCAGCATCTGCACGCGCACGCGCGGCAGCAGCTTGCCGCGGTCCGTGTGCTTCTTGCGCGCGGCGTCCCCGCCGCCCTGGCCGGCCTTGGCGACCTGCGCCTTCAGGTCTTCGACCAGCGCGCGCATCGCGGCGGCATTGGCCTGGAACTCCGCCGAACGGGCGCTGAGCTTGGATTGGATGGCCGGCATGGGGGATTTGTTTGCTATTGTTTTATGAGCTTATTGCGTATTCTGGATAACGGCTCAGGCCGTTTTTTCCTCAGAAAGCCCCAGTTCCGCCTTCATCTCGTCGCGGATCTTGAACTTCTGGATCTTGCCCGTGATGGTCATCGGGAACGCGGTGACGAACTTGATGTAGCGCGGCACCTTGTAGTGCGCGATCTGGCCCTTGCAGAACTCGCGGATCTCGTCCTCGGTCACGCTCTGGCCGGGCTTGGCGATGATCCACGCGCACAACTCCTCGCCGAAGCGCGGGTCCGGCACGCCGACCACCTGCACGTCCTGCACCTTCGGATGCCGGTACAGGAACTCCTCGATCTCGCGCGGATAGATATTCTCGCCGCCGCGGATCACCATGTCCTTGATGCGGCCGACGATGTTGACGTAGCCCTCCCCATCCATCGTCGCGAGGTCGCCCGTGTGCATCCAGCCGTCCTTGTCGATCGCCTCGCGCGTGCGCGCCTCGTCGTCCCAGTAGCCGTGCATCACGCAGTAGCCGCGCGTGCAGAACTCGCCCGAGACGCCGGGCGCCACGGTCGCGCCACTTTCCGGATCGACGATCTTGATCTCGATATGCGGCTGCACCAGGCCGACGGTGGACACGCGCTTGTCGAGCGGCGTCTCGGTCGAGCTCTGGCAACTCACCGGACTGGTCTCGGTCATGCCGTACGCGATCGTGACCTCGGACATGTGCATGTCGTTGACAACCCGCTTCATCACCTCGGTCGGGCAAGGGCTGCCGGCCATGATGCCGGTGCGCAGCGTGGAGAGGTCGAATTCCCTGAAGCGCGGATGGTCGAGTTCCGCGATGAACATCGTGGGCACGCCATGCAGCCCCGTGCATTTCTCGGCCTGCACCGTCTCGAGCACGGAGAGCGGGTCGAACGCGTCGTTCGGATAGACGATGCAACTGCCGTGCGTCACGCAGGCGAGATTGCCGAGCACCATGCCGAAACAGTGGTACAGCGGCACCGGCACGCACAGCCGGTCCGCCGGCGTGAGCTTCATGCATTCGCCGATGAAGAAGCCGTTGTTCAGGATGTTGTGGTGCGTCAGCGTCGCACCCTTCGGAAAGCCCGTGGTGCCGCTGGTGAACTGGATGTTGATCGGATCGGTCGCGTTCAATGTCTTCTGCACCTCGGCCACGCGCGGGTCGGCCGCGTCGCCGCCGCCAAGCAGTTCGGAAAAGCGCTGGTACCCGGGCTGCTCCTCTCCCTGGCCGGGTTCGTCGATCCAGACCACGCGGCGCAGGTGCGGCAGCCGCGCCGACGACAACTGGCCCGGCTTCCCATGCGCATGCTCGGGCGCGAGCTCGCGCAGCATGCCCAGGTAGTCGCTGGTCTTGAAGCGCGCCATCGTCACCAGCGCGCGGCAGCCGACCTTGTTCAGCGCGTATTCGAGCTCTGCGGTGCGATACGCGGGATTGATGTTGACCAGAATCAGTCCGACCTTCGCGGTCGCAATCTGCATCAGCACCCACTCGACGTTGTTGTGCGACCAGATGCCGACCCGCTCGCCCGGCGCGAGTCCGCTGCGCAGCAGCGCGCTGGCCAGCCGCGCCGACTCGGCCGCCAGCGCCGCATAGCTGTAGCGCCGCTTCTGGTGCGCGCTCACCAGCGCCTCGCGCTGCGGTTGCCTTGCCGCCATCGCGTCGAAGAAGTCGCCGATCGTCTGCTCGATCAGCGGCACCTCGGTCGCGCCGCGGTCGTAGCTCTGGGAAAGTCCAGCGGTTGTCATGCTCATGTCTCCTGCAAGGGGGTGCGCGGTGGCCGACACGTATCGGGCCCACCACCCAGTTGCGAGACTACACCCATGCGCCGCGCATTTACAGTCACAATAGTTGCAAATCATGCCAACGCCAACCTCGTCCCGGTCCACGCTCGGTGTCGCACCCGCGGGCCGCGCCGCGGCCACTCCCATCGCCTTCGTGCGGGCCATCGTGGCGGCCTACACGCGCTATGGCCTGAATCCGGCGGGGGCCCTGCGTCAGGCACAGATCGCGCCGCAACGCCTGCACGAAATCGACGGCCACATCACGGCGGCCCAGTTCGAGGCGCTGTCGGCGCATGCCATGCAGGAGCTCGACGACGAGGCGCTGGGCTGGTTCGGCCGGCGCCTGCCCTGGGGCAGCTACGGCATGCTGAGCCGTGCCAGCGTGACCGCGCCGACGCTGGGCGTGGCGCTGAAGCGCTGGTGCCGGCAGCACCGGCTGCTGACGGATGACGTGCTGCTGCACCTGGAGTCCGACACCACCCGCGCAACCTTGCGCATCGAGGAGCGCCGCGCGCTGGGCGAGTTGCGCGAGTTCTGCCTGGTCACGCTGCTGCGCTATCTGCATGGCTTCGCGTGCTGGGCGATCGACTCGCGCATTGCGCTGGCGCGGGTGGACTTTCCGTTCGCGGCGCCGGCCCACGCGTCCGTCTATCCCTTGCTGTTCCCCGGGCCGGTGCGGTTCGGTGCCGGCGCAGCCGGTTTTCGCTTCGATGCGCAATACCTGGCGCTGCCGCTGGTACGCGACGAGGTTGCCACCCGCGCCATGCTGCAGCGCGCGCTGCCGCTGGTGGTGCTGCAGTACCGGCGCGACCGGCTGCTGCTGCAACAGGTGCGCCAGGCACTGGCCGCGCATCCGGCGCAAACGCGCAACGCGGACGACCTCGCCGCACTGCTGCACATGTCGGCGCGCACACTGCACCGGCACCTGCACGACGAAGGCGCGAGCCTGCAGGCGCTGAAGGACGAAGTGCGCTGCGAACGCGCCAGGGCGCTGCTGCAGCGCAGCGCACGCCCGGTCAAGCAGGTGGCGGCCGCCACGGGCTTTCGCAACGAAAAGAGCTTCATTCGCGCGTTCCGGCAGTGGACCGGGATGTCGCCAGGGGAATTTCGGGCAGGACTGGGCCGGTAGGCGCCGGCCGTTAAAATCATTGACAGGTGCGCATGCCACATGCGCACCCGCCCCCCGTATTTGGAACCTCCATGGACGCATCCACCAGCAACGCCCGCCCCGCGCCGGGCAGCAAGTTCACCAGCCCGCAGGGCACGCGTGCGATCAAGGACGGCATCCGTCCGAGTGCGCTGAGCGAGGTGCCTGACGCGGCTCCCAAGCCGCCGTGGCTGCGGGTGCGGCTGCCCACCGGTGCGAAATACGAGGAGATTCGCGACATCGTGCGCACCCACAGGTTGTCGACGGTGTGCGCCGAGTCGAAATGCCCGAACATCGCCGAATGCTGGGGGCGTGGCACCGCAACCCTGATGCTGATGGGCTCGGTCTGCACCCGCGCCTGCAAGTTCTGCGCCGTCAGCACGGGCAATCCGCACGGCTGGCTCGACCCGCAGGAGCCCGCCAGCGTCGCCGACGCGGTCGCGCTGATGAATCTGAAGTACGTGGTGCTGACCTCGGTGGACCGCGACGACCTGCCCGATGGCGGCGCCGCCCACTATGCCGCCTGCATCCGCGCGATCCACGGCCGCATGCCGCAGACGGCGGTCGAGGCGCTGACCCCGGATTTCGCCGGGCGGCATGAGCAGGTCGCCACGGTGATCGATGCCGGGTTGGCGACGTATGCGCAAAACATCGAGACGGTGGAGCGGCTGACCCATCCCGTGCGCGATGCGCGCGCGGGTTATCGGCAGACCCTGGACATTCTCAAGTTTGCCAAGCGCCATGCGCCGCAAACCATCGTCAAGACCAGCCTGATGCTGGGTCTGGGCGAAACCGATGCCGAGATCGATCGCGCGCTGGACGACATCCGCGCGGCCAACGTGGACGTGGTGACGATGGGCCAGTACATGCGCCCCACGCGCAACCATCTGCCGGTCGCGCGCTTCGTGACCCCCGAGCAATTTCAGCAGTACCGCGAGATGGCGCTCGCCAGGGGTTTCCTGGAAGTGGTCGCAGGGGCGCTGGTGCGGTCAAGCTATCGGGCCGAGCAGGTGCTGGAGCACAACAATGTCGGCCTGCCGGCCGCCATCACCAACGGCATTTCCCAGACCACTGCCCTGCAGTGCTGAGCCAGGTCAACTCCAGCGAACCGCCCCGGCCAGCGCGGCCCTGACACCGGCCTCGTCCATCTGGGCGAGCAACTGCTCCGCCTCCAGCAGACTGGTCGCCTCGAACTCATTTTTCAGCACCTCGTCGCCGCCGGCGCGGCTGAAGATGACCAGAAAGGCGCCATAAGACGCCTCCAGCAA
Source organism: Burkholderiaceae bacterium (assembly GCA_004323695.1). Classification (GTDB taxonomy): domain Bacteria; phylum Pseudomonadota; class Gammaproteobacteria; order Burkholderiales; family Burkholderiaceae_C; genus Rhodoferax_A. Next base: position 6,993 of record SCRU01000185.1, on the reverse strand, counting down.
TGCGGCCTGCCAGCGGTTGCCCTGTGCATCGTCGAAACTGCGCATGGTGTGTTGTCCGGAATGGAGAACCATAGGATAGCTTGCACGCGCACGCCTTGCTGTCCTTGCCACTTTGCGGGGTGGCCCGCACCGACCGGGCGACGATTGGGCAGTTGCCCTAGAATCGGCTCACCGTGAATTCGCGTCACTCGCCTGGCGCGGTCCAGCAGCAGCGTCAACAAAACCCGCTGACACAGACAAGGTGACAACGAACCCCAGACAGCGGAACTTCGCCGCGCCCTCGACCCGGCTTCATCGCAGAGCATTGGCGCTCGCAGCCAGTGTCTTGCTCAGTTCCTGTGCTGTTGGTCCCGCCTATCAAAGACCGGCCCCACCCACGGTCCCGGGCTATACGACGGCGCCGGTCGCCACGGTGATCCCATCCGCGCCGGCGGCCCCAGGCCCGGCCGCCGGCGCCCAGACGCTGGCGTATGGCGCCACGGTCGACACGCGGTGGTGGACGGATTTTGGTTCCCCCGCGCTGGACCGGCTGGTTGCCCAGGCTCTGGCGCACAACCCCGATCTGGCTGCGGCGCAGGCCACGCTGGAGCAGGCGCAATACAACCTGAAAGCCGCCCAGGGCGTGTTCTACCCCCAGGTTTCGCTGGGGCTTGGCGCCGAACGCACTCAAGCGTCAGGGGCGGCCAGCGGTGGCCTCTCAGGCCCGCAGCTGTACAACCTTTATACCGGCCAGGTGTCTGTCAGCTATGCCCCGGACGTGTTCGGGCTGAACCGGCTGGTAACACGCGGCGAACAGGCTCAGGTGGACGTCGCGCGCGCCCAATGGGCCGCGGCTCGCCTGACGATCGAAGGCAACGTCGTGAACACGGCCTTCGATCTGGCCGCTCTGGAAGACGAGCTGGCGGCAACCCGCAAGAATGTCGGTGACCAGCAGCAGATTCTCGCCCTGACCCGCATCCGCTATCGATTGGGGGAGACTTCGCAGTTCGATGTACTCACCCAGGAAAGCCAGCTCGCCAGCAGCGAAGCACAGCTGCCGCAACTGCAACAGGCGCGCGACAAGGCGCGGCACCTGCTTGCCGTCTATCTGGGACAGTTCCCGGCCGCAGCGGGCAACCTGGCCGCGCCCGCGCTGGCCGACTTGCGCCTGCCCGCGGCGCTGCCCGTGAGCCTGCCCTCCACCCTGGTGCGCCAGCGGCCCGACATCGTCGCGGCGGAAGCGCAGTTGCGCGCGGCCAATGCGCAGGTCGGCGAAACCGTCGCGCGCATGTATCCCAACCTGCAACTCAGCGCCGGTTTCGGCAGCCAGAGCAATCGTGCGGATGCGTTCTTTGATCCGGCAAGCCGGCTGTGGAACCTGGCGGCCAATCTGGTTGCGCCGCTGTTTGATGGCGGCACGCTGGCGGCGCAAAAGCAGGCGGCGCAAGCCGCGTACCGCGCCGTATTCGCCAACTATCAGAGCACGGTGCTGGGCGCATTCCGCAACGTGGCCGACGTGCTGCGCGCGCTCCAGCACGATGCCGCGCTGCTGGATGCGCAGGCGCGCGCCACGCACAGCGCGCAGCAGGCGCTGGAGCTGGTGCGTACGCAATATCAGGCCGGCGCGGTGGACTACCTGAGCCTGCTCACCAGCGAAACCCAATACCAGAATGCACGCATTGCGCTCGTGCAGGTGCAGGCCCAGCGCTACGCGGACACCGCGGCGCTGTACCTGGCCATGGGAGGTGGCAAGTGGATGACAGCGTCCGCGCGTTCAGGCAGCACGCAGACGGGAGCGCGCTGACGCGGCAGCGCGATTGGAGCCACGGACGCAATTTACAACACGCAGGCCCGGACAGGGCGCGGGCGGAGAACAACGATGACAAAGCAATTCGCAATGGTGGTGGTGATCCTGGTCGTTGCCTTTGGAGCGATCTTTGGCGGCAAGTTCTACGCCGACCATCAGGCGGCCGTCGCGGCGGCGCATCGCAGTTTTCCGCCGACGACCGTATCCACCGCCGTCGCGCACGAGGAGCCCTGGAGTTCGCAAGTCAGCGTCGTGGGGAGTCTGGAAGCGGTGAACGGCACTGAAGTCACGGCCCAGATCGCGGGCAATGTCACCCAGGTGGCGTTCCGCTCCGGCGCGCACGTGCGCAAGGGTGACTTGCTGGTGCGGCTCGATGATTCCAGCCAGCTTGCGCTGCTGCACGCGGACCAGGCCAAGCTACAGCTGGCGCGAGCGACCCTGGCGCGCGCGCAAAAACTCTATGCGGCGCATGCCGGGAGCCAATCGGACCTGCAAACGGCCGAGGCGACCAGCGGGGCAGCCCAGGCCGCGGTGGAAGGCGACCAGGCCACCCTGAAAAAGCTCGACATCGCGGCGCCGTTCGGCGGCGTGCTGGGCATTCGCGAAGTGAGTCTCGGCCAATACGTCTCGCCCGGCACCGCCGTGGTGAATCTGCAAAGCTACGATCCGCTGCTGCTGGATTTCTCCCTGCCTCAGAGCAACGTGAGCGAGATCGCCGTTGGCCAGAACGTGACGTTCACGGTGAATGCCTATCCGGACAAGTCCTTCAAGGGCCGCGTCACCGCGATCGGCTCGCAGGTCGATCCGGCCACGCGCAACATCGCCTTGCAGGCCACGCTCGCCAATCCCGATGCACTGCTGCGCCCCGGCATGTACGGGAATGCCGAACTCGCGGTGGGCCAGGCACGGCACGGCGTGGTGGTGCCGAATACCGCCATCACCTACAACACCTTCGGCGACAACGTCTACGTGGTGACGGCCGGCGCGGACCATGCGTTGGTCGCGCACGAGCGCGTGGTGCGGGTGCTCGATCAGCGCGACGGCTCGGCGCTCATTGCGTCCGGGGTGAAGGCAGGCGATACCGTGGTCACGGCGGGGCAGAACAAGCTGCGCGACGGCGCGCAGGTGAGCGTCGACAACAGCGTGCAACCCTAGGCCGGCCAGCGACATGAAATTCACCGACGTCTTCATTCGCCGCCCGGTCCTGGCGAGCGCGATCAGCCTTGTCCTGCTGCTGCTGGGTTTGCGCGCCTGGATGGGCATGACGGTACGCGAATTCCCCACCGTGACCACCACCGTGGTCACGGTCACGACGGCCTATCCCGGCGCCAGCCCGGAAACGGTCCGGGCGTTCATCACCTCGCCGCTGCAACAGGCCATCGCGAGCGCGCCGGGCATCGATTACATGACCGGCACCAGCGCCGAAGGCGTGTCCACCATCACCGTGAACATGCGGATCAATTTCGACCCGAATGCCGCGATCTCGCAAATCATGGCCAAGGTGGACCAGGTCAAGAACCAGTTGCCGGCCCAGAGCCAGCAGCCGATCATCAACGAAACCGTGGGCGATTCGACGGCACTCATCTACCTGTCGTTTTCCGGCAAGGGCCTGAGCCAGCAGCAGATCAACGATTACGTGCTGCGCGTGGCGCAGCCCAAGATCCAGGGCGTGCCGGGCGTCAGCCAGGCGCAGATCGTGCCGGCGGGCACCGACCCCAGCGGCAACGCGTTTGCGCTGCGCGCCTGGCTCAATCCTGCCCGCATGGCGGCGCGCGGCATCACGCCCGCGGACGTCTCCAGCGCGCTGCAGGCGAACAACTTCATCTCCGCCGTCGGCAGTACGCGCAACCCGCAAAAGCAGGTCACCATCACGGCCACCACCTCTCTCAACAATCTGGCGCAGTTCCAGAACCTGGTGGTCAAGAATGTCGGCAATACCGTGATCCGGCTCAAGGATGTGGCGGATGTGACGCTGGGCGCCGAAAATTACAACCAGGCCGTGTTTTTCGACGGCACGCCGGCCGTGTTTATCGGTGTGCAGCCCACGCCCGATGCCAACGACCTGGACGTGGCCAGCGGCGTGCACCAGGTGTTCAAGCAACTCCAGGCGTCGATGCCGCCAGGAATCCAGGCCCACGTGGCGTTTGACGGCAGCACGTTCATCAACGCCTCGATCCATGAGGTGCTGACAACCATTGCCATCACGCTCGCGGTGGTCGTGATTGTCATCTTCCTGTTTCTCGGGTCGCTGCGCTCGCTGCTGCTGCCGGCGCTCGCGATCCCGCTTTCGGTCGTGGGCGCCGGCATCATCATGCTGGCGCTCGGCTTCACCATCAACCTGCTGACCCTGCTCGCGGTCGTGCTCGCCATCGGACTGGTGGTCGACGACGCCATCATCGTTCTGGAGAACATTCACCGCCTGATCGACGAAGGCATGCAGCCGGTCGCGGCGGCGATCCAGGGGGCGCGCGAGCTCGCGAGCCCGATCCTGGTCATGTCCACGACGCTGGTGGCCGTGTTCATTCCGATCGGCTTCCTGGGCGGCCTGACCGGCAGCCTGTTCACCGAGTTCGCCTTCACGCTGGTAGCTACCGTGCTGGTGTCCATGGTCGTGGCGCTCACGCTGACGCCCATGCTGAGCTCCAAGGTGCTGCGCCACACGCCGCCCAAGGGCCTGACCCATTTGCTGGATCAGGGCTTCATGCGCATCCGCGGCCTCTATGACCGCTCGCTGCACACGGCGCTGAATTTCCGCCCGCTGGTGCTGCTGGCGGCGGCCTGCGTGCTCATCAGTATTCCGGCCCTGTTTCTGGGCGCAAAAAGTGAGCTGGCGCCGGCCGAAGACCAGGGCCTGATCCTGGCCGAAGGCACCGGGCCGGCGACCGCGACGCTGGACTATCTGGGCCGCTACGCGGTCCCGATACGCAAGGTTTTCGACAGCTTTCCGGAAACCCGCCGCGTGTTCCAGATCAACGGCATCGCGCCGCCCGGCGGCGCCGGCAACAATGCCGTCATCGCGGGCATCAACATGAAGGACTGGAGCGAGCGCACCCGCACCCAGATGCAAATCATGCCGCTGGTGCAGGAAAAGCTGAGCAAGATCACGGGGCTGCAGGTTGTGGCTTTCGCCAAGCCCCCGCTGCCCGGGTCCGCCGGTGGCCTGCCGATCCAGTTCGTGCTGACTTCCACCAACGGCTATCGGCAGATCGACAGCGCCGCCGACCAGCTGATCGGCACCGCCATGAAGAGCGGCCTGTTCGCGTTCCTCACCAAGGACCTGCAGTACGACAACCCGCAGATCGTGCTGGACGTGAACCGCAACGTGGCGGCCAACCTGGGTTTGAGCATGAGCGACATCGGGCAGGATCTGAGCCCGCTGCTGAGCGAGAACTATGTCGGCCGCTTCGACATGTCGGGCCACAGCTACGAGGTCATTCCGCAGGTGCCGGACAGCATGCGCGCCAACGCCAACGCGCTGGGGAGCTACTACGTGCGCACCGGCAGCGGCAAACTCGTGCCGCTCTCGACGGTCGTGAGCATCAGGCACACCGTGGAGCCCGAATATCTGCCGCAGTTCCAGCAGCTCAACTCCGCCACCATCCAGGGCACCATGGCGCCTGGCGTCACGCTGGGGCAGGCTCTGGACTACCTCAAGACGCTCGCGGCCCACACGCTGCCCACCAGTTACAGCATCGACTACGCCAGCCAGTCGCGGCAATTCGTCCGGCAGGGCAACACGATCATCGTCACGTTCACACTGTCCATCCTGCTGGTGTTCCTGTTGCTGGCGGGGCAGTTCGAGAGCTTCCGCGATCCGCTCATCGTGCTCGTCGCGGTGCCCATGTCGGTGTTCGGCGCGCTGATCTTCCTGTTCCTGGGCGCGGCGACGCTGAACATCTACACGGAAGTCGGATTGATCACGCTGATTGGCCTGATCACGAAGCAGAGCATCCTGATCGTGCAGTTCGCCAACGTGATTCAGGAAGAGGAAGGTCTGGACCGGCGCGCGGCGGCGCAGAAGGCGTCCAGCATTCGCCTGCGGCCCATTCTCATGACCACCTGCGCCATGGTGTTCGGCGTGGTGCCGCTACTGATGGCCAGCGGCCCGGGCGCCGCCAGTCGTTTCGACATGGGCCTGGTCATCGCGACCGGCCTCACCATCGGCGCGCTGATCTCGCTGTATGTCGTGCCGGTGATCTACACCTATGTGGCCACCGCGAAGGCCAAAGTGGCCACGCCTGGAGATTCCAGCCCGGGCGTTGCAGCACGGGCATGAAAAACCAGCACTACGATCCTTCCAGGCCCCATCACCGTCCGGACGGCTTTCAAAACAGTCCCGGCGGGTTCGCTCCCAAAAGCCTGGCGCAGGTGCTGCGCTGGCGCTGGAGCGCGGCGCGCCATGGTCTGCCGCCGGCACCGCAAACCCCGACGCCCACCGTCGCTGCCGACCTGGCGTTCCTGCACCGCAATGCCGCCGGGCCTGCCGCGGTGCCAGCGGTGACCTGGATCGGCCATGCCACGGTGCTGGCGCAGCTCGGGGGCATCAACTTGCTGACCGACCCGATGTTCTCGGAGCGCGCCTCTCCCCTCTCCTTTGCCGGGCCCAGGCGGCACGTGCCGCCAGCCATTGCGCCGCGGGACTTGCCACACATCGACCTCGTGCTGGTCTCGCACAACCACTACGACCATCTCGATGCGGCGTCGGTGGCGGCGCTGGCGGCCCAACCGGGCGGGCCGCCGTTGTTTGTGGTGCCGCTCGGACTGCGCGCCTGGCTGCGCGGGCGCGGCATCGGCAACGCCGTGGAACTTGACTGGTGGCAGACCCACCGGCTCGTGGCAGGGCGCGGGAGTGTTGAAGTGATGCTATGCCCGGCCCAGCACTGGTCGGCGCGCGGCCTGCGCGATCGCATGGCAACGCTGTGGGGTGGTTTTGCCGTCTTCGCGCCCGACTGTCATCTGTTCTACGCGGGAGACACCGGCTACTCGAGGGATTTCCTGGACCTGCGCGAGCATGTCGCGCAGCGCCAGCGTCCTGAAGCGGGCGGCGGATTCGATATTGCGCTGCTGCCCATCGGGGCCTACGAGCCCCGGTGGTTCATGAGCAACCAGCACGTGAACCCGGCCGAGGCCGTCAGGATTCACCGCGACATTGGCGCCAGGCGCTCGCTCGGCGTGCACTGGGGCACGTTTGAATTGACGGATGAACC
>SCRU01000184.1 GCA_004323695.1 Burkholderiaceae bacterium | reverse complement strand
ATCACGGCCTCCTCGTTGCAGGCCTTGGCGCTGACTTCGCGCTCCACGAATGAGCGCAGCTGTATCAGGTCGTTGGCACGGCGCGCCGTGCTGCCCAGCACGCTGCTGACGGCGATGACGTCGGTCTGGACCCGGCGCTGGATATGCAGCCGGCCGATGCCGACGCCGCGGGTTGCGACCAGCAGGCCGACCGCGTTTTCCAGTCCTGCGACATTGCGTTCCGTATCGGGCTGGACCGTCCCCATCGACACGCTCTTGTCGGCCGGGTCCGCGGAGCTGGTGTAATACCATTCGCTGCTCAGGGACTGTGCCTTCAGAGCGGCCACGATGGGTTGGCGGAACCACTGCTCGGCCGCCTTGGTGATGAACTCGGGCATGTTTGCCGTCGTCGCGTAATCAAGCAGTGCGTCGTAACCCTGAATGGCCCCGAATTTCTGCAGATAGCGTCCGGCGACCGTGTACTCGCGCAGGTCGAGCACGACCATCGGGTGGTAGGTGCGCGCGACCTGGGCCAGCGCGCGAGCCTCCGGCGTGTTCAACAGCAGGTGGTCCCGGGTCATGTCGGTCCCGTCGGCTGTCAGGGCCTGGTCGGCGGCGGCGCCATCGGGGTTCGCGCGCGGCACGATGATCACGTTGATCTGGCCGAGCACCGGCCGCAGCAGCCCCTGCACCAACTCGCGCGCGATCACCAGCAATGCTTCGCAGCCAGCGGGCTCGTTGCCGCGCTGTTGACCGATCAATAGCACCGTGGGGCGCGCTGCCGCCAGCACGGTAGCGGCATCGGTGCTGGGTGCCTGGGTCACGATCAACCCTTCTATGGGGTCACCACGCTGCGACTGCCCCAGCGACAGGACGGCCGCCCGGGGCCCTGGGCCGCGCGTCGACTGCTGCGCGAGGTTTTCCAGCCAGGCGCGGACTTCCGCGTTCGACGTGAAGGTGGTGCGCCCCGGCGCCAGCCCCGGCGTGCTGTAGACCACAGCGGGGGCCGGAAAACGGGCTGCCACGGCGCTGCCGTAGGGCGCCGAGGCAGGCTCCAGGGGTGCCGCGGCAATCGGTGTGATTTGCACGCTGGCCGGGGTGTTCGGTTGCCCGCTGGCCGGTGCCGAGGCAGGCGCCGCGGGGATCGCCGGTGCCGCCTGCGGAGATGCGGGCTGGGGCCACTCGGGCAGCGGGACGGAAGTGCAGGCCGACAGCACCAACGCAATGGCCGCGACCCAGCAGGTTCGGCTTCGCAGCGTACGTGGCCCGGCAGCAGGGGGCATCTTCGGTGGTGTCTGTTGTCTCATTGTGGGCTTCCCTTCAACCGTTGCTTCATGCTCGTCGAGTCCTGCGCGGCATGCGTGTTCGAGCGCACCGCGGTATTGCACGATCGACGCACGATATTACCCGGGGCGGCGCCAGCGTCCAGCCGCTGGGATAATCGGCGCCATGACGCTCGTGCCGACGCTTGTCGCAATCCCTTCCTCGACGCTGTCCGTTGCGCCCATGATGGCCTGGACGGATCGTCACTGCCGTTATTTTCATCGTCTTCTGTGCAGCCAGGCCTTGTTGTACACCGAGATGGTTACCACCGGAGCGCTGCTGCATGGCGACGTGGCGCAGCATTTGCACCACGATGCGGGTGAACGCCCCGTGGCGTTGCAATTGGGGGGCAGCGAACCCGCCGATCTGGCGCATGCGGCCCGGCTGGGCGAGCAATGGGGTTATGCCGAAATCAATCTGAATTGCGGCTGTCCGTCCGAGCGCGTCCAGCGCGGCGCGTTTGGCGCCTGCCTCATGCGCGAGCCCCAACTGGTGGCTGATTGCGTGAAGGCGATGCTGGACGTGGTGTCCGTGCCGGTCACCGTGAAACATCGCATTGGCATCGACAAGCTGGAGAGCTACGATTTTCTGCGCGATTTTGTCGGCGCGGTCAGCGAGGCCGGTTGCCGCACCTTCATCGTCCACGCCCGCAACGCGTGGCTGAAGGGCCTGTCGCCCAAGGAAAATCGCGAGGTGCCACCCCTGCGCCATGAACAGGTGCATAGTCTCAAGCGCGAGTTTCCCGATTTGACGATCTGCATCAACGGCGGCATCACCAGCAGCGAGCAGGTGCTGCAGCACCTGGCGCACGTCGACGGTGTGATGGTGGGGCGTGCGGCCTATCACAATCCGTGGTGGCTGGCGCAATGGGACGAGCAATTCTTCCGGGGTGCGGCATGCCCGTTGTTGACACGCGAGGCCATCGAGGAGCAGATGGTTGACTACATGCAACGCGAAGCAAGGCAGAGTGGCACGCCATGGGGTTCCATCGCACGTCACATGCTCGGCCTGCGTCACGGTTTGCCGGGGTCGCGCCAATGGCGGCAGGTGTGGAGTGATCACCGCCTCAAGGCGTTGCCGGCACGCGACGTCATGGCGATGGCGCATGAGAGGGTGCGCAACAGCCCGCCGGAGTACGCTATAGCTTGATTTGGCGCGCGTCATGCGCGGGCGCGGCCGTACAAAGTTGGCGCTTTCAGAACTTTTTTCGCATGAAACGGTCTATCCACCAGACGCACCCGGGTATACATTGAGGGCGTAAATGTCAACGCCGCGCGGGCCATCATCGTTGCAGTGATGGTGTCGTTCGAGCGCCGTTTGTGAAGGAGGTCCTATGGATGTCGTCCGCAACTTTCTGGCACGTTACGAGCAGTCTCGCGAGGAGGAGCTGTCGCTCGAAGACTATCTGGAACTCTGCAGGAAAGATCCCCTTGTCTATGCCACGTCCGCCGAACGCATCCTGGCGGCGATCGGCGAGCCCGAGATGTTCGACACCCGGCATGACCAGCGGATGTCGCGCATCTTCGGCAACAAGGTTGTCAAGATTTACCCGGCCTTTCGGGATTTCTACGGACTGGAAGACCCGATAGAACAGGTGGTCTCCTATTTCCGTCATGGTGCCCAGGGGCTGGAAGAGAAGAAGCAGATTCTGTATCTGCTGGGGCCGGTCGGTGGCGGCAAGTCGTCGATCGCCGAGCGGCTCAAGCAGCTCATGGAGCAAGTGCCGTTTTACGCACTCAAGGGCTCTCCTGTCAACGAGTCTCCGCTGGGCCTGTTCAGCAACACGGAAGATGCGCCGGTGCTGGAGTCCCAGTACGGTATCGCGCCGCGCTACCTGCAGCGTGTCATGTCTCCCTGGGCCGTCAAACGGCTCGAGGAGTTTGGTGGCGACGTTCGCAAATTCCGGGTGGTCAAACGGTTCCCTTCGATCCTCAAGCAGTGCGCCATTGCCAAGACCGAGCCGGGTGACGAAAACAACCAGGACATCTCTTCCCTGGTCGGCAAGATCGACATCCGCAAGCTGGAGACCTTTGCGCAGGACGACCCTGACGCGTACAGCTATTCGGGCGGCCTGTGCCTGGCGAACCAGGGTTTGCTGGAGTTTGTCGAGATGTTCAAGGCGCCGATCAAGGTGCTGCACCCGCTGTTGACCGCAACCCAGGAGGGCAACTTTAAGGGCACCGAAGGTTTCGGCGCGATTCCGTTCGACGGCATCGTGATGGCGCACTCGAACGAGAGCGAATGGAAGGCGTTCAAGAACAACAAGAACAACGAGGCCTTTCTGGACCGGATCTACATCGTCAAGGTGCCGTATTGCCTGCGCGCCTCGGATGAGGTGAAGATTTACGAAAAGCTGATTCGCAACTCGTCGCTGTCGCATGCGGTCTGCGCGCCCGGCACGCTGAAGATGATGGCGCAATTTGCCGTGTTGACGCGGCTCAAGGAGCCCGAGAATTCGAGCATCTTCAGCAAGCTCATGGTCTATGACGGCGAGAACCTCAAGGACACCGACCCGAAGGCCAAGAGTTACCAGGAGTACCGCGACTACGCGGGCGTGGACGAAGGCATGAGCGGCATCTCGACCCGCTTCGCCTTCAAGATCGTGTCCAAGGTGTTCAACTTCGATTCGACCGAAATTGCGGCGAACCCGGTGCACCTGATGTATGTGCTGGAGCAGCAGATCGAGCGCGAGCAGTTTCCGCCGGAAACCGAGCAAAAATATCTGGCCTTCATCAAGGAGCAGTTGGCAGTGCGCTATGCCGAGTTCATCGGCAAGGAGATACAGACCGCGTATCTGGAATCCTACTCCGAGTATGGCCAGAACATCTTCGACCGCTATGTCACCTATGCGGACTTCTGGATTCAGGATCAGGAGTACCGCGACACCGACACGGGCGAGCTGTTCGACCGTGCGGCGCTGAACGCCGAACTCGAAAAGATCGAGAAGCCGGCGGGCATCAGCAACCCGAAGGACTTCCGCAACGAGATCGTCAACTTCGTGTTGCGCGCGCGCGCCAGCAACGCGGGCAAGAACCCGACCTGGACCAGCTACGAGAAGCTGCGCAGCGTGATTGAGAAGAAAATGTTCTCGAACACCGAGGACCTGCTGCCAGTGATCTCGTTCAATGCCAAGGCGAGCGCGGACGAGCAGCAAAAGCACGAGGACTTCGTGAACCGTATGGTGGCCAAGGGCTACACCCCGCGGCAGGTGCGGCTCCTGTGCGACTGGTATCTGCGGGTGCGCAAGAGCTCCTGAGGCCGGTACGGGGCTGCCCATGCTCTACCAAATCATCGATCGGCGCCTGTCCGGCAAGAACAAGTCGATCGGTAATCGCGAGCGTTTCCTGCATCGCTACCGCGGGCAGATCCGCGAGGCAGTGCGCCGCGCCGTGAGCGGGCGCAGCATCCGCGATATGGATCAGGGCGAGGACATCACGCTGCCGCGGCACGATGTGTCCGAACCGGTGTTCGGGCACGGTCAGGGCGGCATCAGGGAAAGCGTGCATCCTGGCAACCGCGAATATGTGCGCGGCGACCGGATTGAGCGTCCGGCCGGCGGTGGCGCTGGCGGGGCCGGCAGTGGGGCGAGTCCGGATGGCGTGGGCGAAGACGACTTCGTGTTCCGCATCACGCGCGAAGAATTCATGCAGTACTTCTTCGATGACCTGGCGCTACCGCATCTGATACGAACGCAATTGCTGCCCGATGCGCCCGAATGGCAATCCCGGCGCGCGGGCTTCATCTCGGAGGGCACACCCACCAATCTGCATGTGGTCCGCTCGATGCGCATGGCACTCGGACGCCGGATTGCCATGGGCGGTGACGTGCGCCGGCGCCTGCGCGAGCTGGAGGCGCGGCTGGCCGTGGCGCTGCGCCAGCCGCAGACGCCGCACACCGACATTCTTGCGCTGATGGCGCAGATCGACGCACTGCGGCGCCGGCTGGGCCAGATTCCGTTTCTCGACCCGTTCGATCTGCGCTATCGCAACCGCGTCCGGGTGCCGCTGCCCACCGCCAAGGCGGTCATGTTCTGCCTGATGGATGTCTCGGGCTCGATGGACGAGGCGCGCAAGGACATTGCCAAGCGCTTCTTCATCCTGCTGTATCTGTTTTTGACGCGGCATTACCAGCGCACCGATGTGATTTTCATTCGGCACCACACACAGGCGTCGGAGGTTTCCGAGGAGGAATTCTTCCAGTCCACCGAGAGCGGCGGCACGGTGGTGTCCAGCGCGCTGACGTTGATGCACGAGATCATCCAGGCGCGCTATCCGTCGAACCAGTGGAACATCTACGGGGCGCAGGCCTCGGACGGCGACAACTGGCACCAGGACTCGGCCAAATGCCGGGATATTCTCGTCGACAAGTTGCTGCCGCTGACCCGCTACTTCGCCTATGTCCAGGTGGCCGAAGAGGACCAGAATCTGTGGCAGGAATACAGTCTGGTACAGGAGGCGCATCCGAACTTTGCCATGCAGAAAATCTCTGGACCGTCCGAGATCTATCCGGTGTTCCGTGAGCTCTTCAAGAAAACGACCACGTCATGACCGCGCCCACTTCCATGCCGCCAGCGCCTTCGGACGTGCCCCTCCGCTCAGCGACGACCGTGCCAGCGGATCACGCGCGCCGTGCGCCGTTGCCGTGCCCATCCGACTGGTCGTTCGAGCTGATCGAGACCTACCATGCCGAGATTGCGCGCATGGCCGGGCGCTTCGGTCTGGATACCTACCCGCTGCAGCTGGAGGTCATCAGCGCCGAGCAGATGATCGACGCGTATGCTTCGGTCGGCATGCCCGTGAACTACCGGCACTGGTCGTATGGCAAGCAGTTCATCGCGACCGAAAAAAGCTATCGCCGCGGCCAGATGGGACTGGCCTACGAAATCGTCATCAACTCCGACCCGTGCATTGCGTATTTGATGGAGGAAAACACGATGCCGATGCAGGCGCTGGTGATGGCGCATGCCTGTTACGGCCACAACTCGTTTTTCAAAGGCAATTACCTGTTCCGCATGTGGACCGACGCCGGCTCGATCATCGACTATATGGTGTACGGGCGCGCCTACATCGCCGAGTGCGAGGAACACTACGGTCTGGATGCCGTGGAGGAACTGCTGGACTCGTGTCATGCCCTGATGAGCCACGGGGTGGATCGGTATCGGCGCTCGCAAAAGCGCTCGCTGGCCGAAGAAGAAGCGCTGCGCAAGGACCGCGAGGCCTACCTGCAGCAGCAGGTGAACGATTTGTGGCGTACCCTGCCCAAAGCCGCCGACAAGCAGGTCGAGAAGAAGAGCCGGCGGTTCCCGGCGGAGCCGCAGGAGAACATCCTGTACTTCATTGAAAAGAATGCGCCATTGCTGGAGCCCTGGCAGCGCGAGGTGATCCGCATCGTGCGAAAGATCGCGCAGTACTTTTATCCGCAGCGCCAGACGCAGATCATGAACGAGGGATGGGCTACGTTCTGGCACTACACCCTGCTGAATGCCCTGTATGACGAAGGCCGGCTCACGGACGGCTTCATGATCGAGGTGCTGCGCTCCCACACCAACGTGATCTACCAGCCGCCCGTGACGCATCCCGCATACAGCGGCATCAATCCCTATGCGCTGGGCTTTGCGATGTTCAGCGACCTGCGCCGTATTTGCGAAAACCCGACCGACGAGGATCGTGCCTGGTTCCCCGATATCGCGGGATCCCCGTGGCAGCAAACACTCGATACCGCGATGCGCGATTTCCGGGACGAGAGCTTCATCGGCCAGTATCTGTCACCTCATTTGATGCGCGAGATGCGGCTGTTCTCCATCGTGGACGACGCATCGCAAAATGAACTGGAGGTAGCCGCCATCCACGACGAGCGCGGCTATCGCCACGTGCGCGAAGCGCTGGCGCACCAGAACGACCTGAACTACCGCGAGCCGAACATCCAGGTCTGGAATGTCGATTTGCGCGGTGACCGCTCCTTGACCCTGCGCCACACCAGGCACAACGACCGCCCGCTGAATGAAGAGGCCCAGGAAGTCATCAAGCACGTCGCCCGGCTGTGGGGGTTTCGCGTTCGGCTGGAGAGCGTGGACAAGCACGGCAAGGTGTTGCAGCAGTGGGAGGTCACGCCGTCTCCGCCGCCCACGCCCTGATCAAACACCGTCCTGTGATCCAGCGGGGCTGGGCCACCGCGCTCAGGCGGCCGCTTCCAGTCCATTCCTGAAGTGCTCGCGCATCCGCTCGATCGCCGCCGCGCTGTCGCGCGCGGCCAGCGCAGCCATGATGGCGCGGTGCTCGCGCAAGGACTCCTCGATCCGCCCCGACTTGAGCAGCGAGTTGTGGCGGTTCAGCTTCATGACCTTGCGCAGGTCGGCCACCATCTGGTCGCGCCAGCGGTTGTTGGCCACGGCCAGCAGCCGCATGTGAAAGCGCTCGTTCACGGCAAAGAACTGCGCGCGATCTTCGCTGCCGGGCACGGCGGCGGCCTCCAGCTCAGCGTGCAGGGCCTGCAGTTCGCGCAGCTGCGCGTCGGTCGCCTCGGCCGCGACCACGCCGGCCGCGTCGGCTTCCAGCAAACCGAGCAGGTGGTACACGTCGGCCAGGTCGCGCTCGGACACCTCGGTCACGTAGGCGCCGCGCCGCACTTTCATGGTTACCAGACCCTCGGCAGCCAGCACCTTGAGGGCTTCGCGCAGGGGCGTGCGGCTGATGCCGTATTGCTCGGCCAGCCGGAGCTCGTCGATCCAGCTGCCGGGCTCCAGCTCGCGGCTGAAAATCCGCTGGCGCAGCAGTTCGGCCACTTCTTCGTAAAGTGCGCGCGGGGATAGGGAGGCGGCGACCATGTGGCGAATTGTAGGTCCAAACGGGTGTTTTGAATGAATAATTATAAATGATGTAGACTCGAGACAGCGCAAAGCCGACAATAGAACGACCCTCGAACGAGTCATTTCATGAGCCCCAAGTCCCCTGAATTCAAACCCGCCAGTCTCGACGATTGGACCAAGGCCGCCGCCAGATCTGCTCCCGGCGGCGACGTGAACGCCCTGACCTGGCACACGCCCGACGGCATCAGCGTCAAGCCGTTGTACACGGCGCAGGACACCAAGGATCTGCCC
>SCRU01000183.1 GCA_004323695.1 Burkholderiaceae bacterium | reverse complement strand
CCACGCCACTTTAATCAAACCGTTGCGAGAATGGAACTTTTATGTGATGGGGACACTTTTGTCCCCAAACGTTCTGAAAACCTCATGGATATTGGTCTTTGGTACTTCTCTCCGGCACCACTTACAGTAAAGAAAGTCCGCTATCTAAACCGTAGCGGGCTTTTTGCTTTTATGGGTCGTGTAGCCACTGTGTAGCCAGTGGTACGGGGTTTTGTACCGCGCCGTCCTGTAGCCAGCCCCAACGCAAGAAGGGCGTCGGTATCGAACTTACTTGGCGCCATGCAACACGCGTTGCGCGCGGGCCGACTCGCCTCAGCTCAGCCAGTCGCAATTGTGCGGCCCACCGTTTTCGCAGATACTGCCCAGAATAAATCGTAAGACGAGGACACGATGCTGATGGAACTTCACACCTAGCTGGGGCAAAACAGTTCAAGCGGCCATCGGTGCAGGCCGGACCCGCATCGGCGCAGCCTTGAAGCGTTGCTGGGCCTGCCACACGTCATAAGCGCTTTGCTCGGCCAGCCAGACACGGGCATCGCCTCCGCGCTTCACGCCCAGCCATGCCTCGATGCGCAGGGCCATTTCCGGCGAGATGGCGGCGCGGCCATTGAGCACACGGGACAGCGCCACGCGGGACACGCCTAGCTGCTCTGCGGCGTCGGTAACGGTCAGCCCCAGTGCGGGCAACACATCGTCGCGCAGCGCCAGGCCGGGATGCGGGGGATTGAACATGCGTGCCATCGTCGTTTCTCCTGTGTCAGTGGTAGTCTTGATAGTTCACCAATACGGCATTCACGCCTTCAAAGGTGAAGGTCATGCGCCAGTTGCCATTCACGGACACAGCCCAATGGTTTTGCAGATCGCCATGCAGCGCATGCAGGCCCCAGCTGGGCAGGTTCATATCCTGGGGGCTTTGTGCTTCTTCGAGCCGGGCCAGTTGCCGGGCCAGCTTGGGCGCGTGGGCAGCCTGAATGCCTGCCTTTGTGCCACGCTCGAAAAAGGCTTGCAGTCCCTTGTGCCGGAATGACTTAATCACAGGTTAATTGTATCTCGTAACGCTACGCGATGCAAGACAAGCTTATGCAGCCACCACGCGCAGCTTGCCCGGTGCGGCCTTGGCGCTGCTGCAGACGCCTTTGAACCAGTTCCAGGTAATCAAAGCTGCTGAAGAATGCCAGGTAGTTTCCGGGACACGCTGTGAACTGGGCCGCTATCGTTTCGACCAGGGAATCGAGCGGCCCCAGCCACCGGGCTCCCGGCGTCAATATCCATTGCGTCCATCCGCAACTGCACTCCACTCATTGGGGACAGTCCGGTTACCGGGAGGACTTCCTCGAGGTCGTTGCGGGCGGCATCGTATCCATCGGCGCGGGCGTGAAGCGTGAAGCGCAAATCCAGATCACCGGCCTTGGCGCCAAACTCGCACAGATGGCGCACCGATACCGGGCAGGCAGCGGCCTCAGCGTCATGGGGCGCTTGCACCGCGTTCGTCATGAAAGGTCAGGGCCGCCCTGCTCCACCAGCAATGACTGGCCCGGTTCGTCGCCCCACTGCGACGAAATCGATGGCAAGGGCGTGGCCCTGGCCAGCGCCATCCACAGGGCGAACGGCAAATCGCTCACGGCGCGCCGGGGCGCGTGGCGGACCACCTCCAGCCGTTCCGACTCGACCACCAGCACGCCGCATTCCCCGGGAATCTCGCTGGCCCGGGCGATGGGTCGCCCCTTGTGGTCGCAGCCCAGGACGTACCAGCACTGACCGCCCACGTCCAGATAGCCGTCACGCTTGTCCTTGCGCTTGAGGTCACCGAGCAGGTCGGCGCGACTGACCTTGATTTCGTGCACCACGGGTTCCAGATAGCCCGCGACGGTGGTGTTGCGGATCGAGAAAACATCGGGCCTGCAGATTTTCCAGCGCGGCGCTTCGCCGGGAAGCGACGGCAGGCGCGCACGCAGGCTCAGGCCCGTCCAGACCATGCGACCATCGCGCAGCATGGTCTGGGCGATCCGGTCCACCAGCGCCTCATGGGTCGACCTGGCCTGGCGGTTCTGGTGAAAGGCCTGGGCCAGACAGGCGATGCCAGCATTCGTGAGGCGAACCTGATCGTGCCCCGTGGGTGCCGTGACACGCTCCAGCAGTCCCGCGGCGAGCAGCTCGACCTCCACACGGTCCTGGCACGGCCAACCCGCAGAACGGTAGATGTCGCGCAGCCGCCGGGCGTGCAGGCGACCCAGGCCGGAAGCCAACGCTGCCGGATTCGTTCCGTCTTCAGCGTCGACAGGAGTATCTGCTGTGGCCATCACGCGAGCTTCGTCGGTCCGGTTAAACTGGTTATTTAACCAGTATATCCCTGATGAAACCGAAAACTTTCTGCGCACAGGTCCTGTGTCTTGCGCTGATGCTGCAGGCCGGCTGCGCCATTCACGCGCCGGTTGCACACGCTGCGGACTCACGCATCCAGGTCGGGTTCTCGCCCGACGCCGGCGCAGAAGCACTGGTCCTCGAGGTCATTGCCAGCGCCCGACACACGATCCGGCTCGCCGGCTATCTGTTCACGTCGCGGCCCATCGTGGGCGCACTCGTGGCCGCCAGGCGGCGCGGCGTCGATGTCAGGATCGTGCTCGACGAGCGTGGCAACCGGGACGCCGCGAGCCGCTCGGCGATACGGCGGGTGGCGAGCGCCGGCATTCCGGTACGGCTGATTTCGGCCTACCCGATTCACCACGACAAATACATCGTCGTGGATGGCCGCAGCGTCGAAACCGGCTCATTCAACTACACCCATGCCGCGGCGCACGCGAACTCCGAGAACGTACTGGTGCTGTGGAACAACCCGCAGGTGGCGGCGCAATACCTGGCCCACTGGGAGAGCCGGTGGGCGCAAGGCGTTGATGTCGAGCTGGCCCGCTGAACGAACGGGCGCAGGCCCGGACCGCGGTCAGACGTTCGCGATGGTCACCGCGCGCGTGTTCAGGTACGCCTCCATGGCCTCCGGGCCGCCCTCGGAGCCATAGCCCGAGTCCTTGAGGCCGCCGAACGGCATCTCGGCCGAAGGCATGGCCGGCATGTTCAGCCACAGCATGCCCACCTCCACACGCCGGGCAAGCAGGTCGGCGTTCTTCAGCGAGCGCGTGAACGCGTAGCCCGCGAGTCCATACGCCAGGCGGTTGGACTCGGCAATCGCCTCGTCCAGTGTGTTGAAGCCGCGAATGGCCGCCATCGGGCCGAACGGCTCGTCATTGAACACCTTGGCGCCCAGCGGCACGTCGGTCAGCACCGTGGGTTGCCAGAAATTGCCCTCGTCGCCAATGCGCGCACCGCCATGGGCCACCTGCGCGCCCTGCTTGATGGCATCCTGCGTGAACTCGGCCATGGCGGTCAGGCGCCGCGGATTCGCCAGCGGGCCCATCTGGATGCCTTCCGTCAGGCCGTCACCCACCTTGAGCGAGGCGGCGTGCTTGACCAGCGCCTGCGCAAACTCGGCCTTCACGCTCTCGTGCACCAAAAAGCGCGTGGGCGCGATGCAGACCTGGCCGGCGTTGCGGAACTTGGCGCCCCCCGCGGCCTTCACGGCCAACGCAATGTCCGCGTCCTCGCAGACGATCACCGGCGCGTGGCCGCCCAGCTCCATCGTCACGCGCTTCATGTGCTGGCCGGCGAGCGCGGCCAGCTGCTTGCCCACGGGCGTGGAGCCCGTAAAGGTGATCTTGCGCACGACCGGGTGCGGAATCAGGTAGTTGGAGATTTCGGCGGGCGAGCCGTACACCAGGCCGAGCACGCCGGCCGGCAGGCCCGCGTCGGCGAAAGCGCGAATCAGCGCGGCCGGCGCGGCCGGCGTCTCCTCGGGCGCCTTCACGATCATCGCGCAGCCGGTGGCCAGCGCGGCGGCCATCTTGCGCACCACCTGGTTGATCGGGAAGTTCCAGGGCGTGAACGCGGCGACGACGCCGACCGGGTCCTTCAGCACCATCTGGCGATGGCTAATGTTGTAGCGCGAAGGCACGATGCGCCCGTACACGCGCTGGCCCTCGTCGGCAAACCAGTCAATGATGTCGCCCGATGCCATGGCTTCGCCCCTGGCCTCGACCAGCGGTTTGCCCTGTTCCTGGGTCAGCATGGCGGCGATGTCGCCGGCACGCTCGCGCATCAGCGCGGCGGCCTTGCGCATGATCTTCGCGCGCTCGGCGGCGGGCACGTCACGCCATTTCTCGAAGCCCTTTTGCGCCGCCGCGAGAGCGCGGTCCAGATCCGCGATGCCCGCGTGTGCAACACGGCCGATCTCGCGGCCCGTGGCCGGGTTGAAGACCGCCAGAGTGCGGCCGTCGGCGGCGTCCTGCCATTGACCGTCGATAAAGAGCTGCGTGTTGGGATAAGTCATGAAATTCCTCGGTGAAACGTTAGGGACAACCCTGCATTTTGCACCGCACCGCTTCCCCGCGTGAGACGCGGCCCTTTGCGCGCACGACAATGACTTCGCGGCGCAGCCGGCAAACCCCCCATAATCGGCGGGCGCCCCGCCATCCTGCAAAAAAATCCCCTCATGAATCCTGACGCCAAGCAACTCTGGCGCGCCCCGCACTGGGCGCTGGCGGCCCTGCTGGCGGTGCTGGGCATGCTGGGGCCGTTTTCGATCGACACCTACATCCCCGCGTTTGCGGGAATCGGGCAGTCGCTGGGCGCCACGCCGGTCGAAATGCAGCAGACGCTGTCGGCCTACCTGTTCGGCTACGCCTTCATGAACCTGTTCCACGGCGCGCTGGCCGACAGCTTCGGGCGCCGGCCCGTGGTGCTGTGGGGCCTGGTGGTGTTCACCGTGGCCTCGGTCGGCTGCGCGCTGTCGCAGAACATCGGGCACCTGGTCTTCTTCCGCGCTGTTCAGGGCCTGTCCACCGGCTCGGGCATCGTCGTGTCGCGCGCGGTGATCCGCGACATGTTCCCGCCCGCGCGGGCCCAGCAGGTGATGAGCCAGGTGACCATCTACTTCGGCGTGGCCCCGGCGATCGCGCCCATCCTGGGCGGCTGGCTGTTTGTCAACGCAGGCTGGCACAGCATCTTCTGGTTCCTGGTCGCGGTCGGCATCATTCTGTGGATCGCCAACTTCAAGTTGCTGCCCGAGACGCTGCACGTCAGCCAGCGCCAGCCGTTCAACGTGCGGCATCTGCTGCGCGGCTACTGGCAGCTGGGCAGCAGCCCGCGCTTTTTGTTGCTGTCACTGGCCAGCGGCGTGCCGTTCAACGGCATGTTCCTGTACGTGCTGGCGGCGCCGGTGTTCCTGGGCGTGCATCTGGCATTGGCCCCGACCGAGTTCTACTGGTTCTTCCTGCCGAACATTGCCGGCATCATGGCCGGCGCCTGGCTCAGCGGGCGGCTCGCCGGCAAGATCGCGCCCAAGCGGCAGATCCGCCACGGCTTCGTCATCATGCTGGCGGTCGGGGTGCTCAACCTGGTCGCCAACCTGCTGTTCAAGGCGAATGCGTCCTGGGCCATCGCGCCGATCGTGGTGTTTTCGCTGGGCTGGGCCCTGATGGTGCCCGTGGTGACCCTGCTGGTGCTGGACCTGTACCCCGAGCGTCGCGGCATGGCCTCGTCGCTGCAAGCCTTTATCGCCTCGACCGCGAACGGCGTGGTGGCCGGCGTGATCGCGCCGCTGGTGATGCATTCCACCGTGGCACTGGCGACGGCGTCGCTGCTGATGATGTGCGTGGGACTGGTGGCGTGGGTCTTTCTGCACCACCGCTGGCCCGAGATCGGCCGGGCCGTGGCGGGGTAGCGAGCCGCCGCCGCGCTCAGGCGCGCCCCACGACACGGTACGCCAGCAAGCCTATCCACTCGTGCAACGCAAGCTGCCAGCGCCACACGCTCTTGGCCAAGGAATACCGGGTCCATGGCGTGTCCGTGCCGGTTCGGTAATCGACAGGATAGGGCGTTGCGTTCCAGCCGTCGGCGCGGAAAGTGGCCAGCGCGCGCGGCATGTGCCAAGCAGACGTGACCAGCAACCACGGACGCGACTTGTCGACCCCCGGCAGTGCCGCGCTGAACACGGCGTTCTCGTAGGTCGTACGCGCGGCAGCCTCAAACTGCATGCGGCCCGACGGCACGCCCATACTCTCGAAGAATTCACGGGCCTGCACCGCCTCGGGCTCGCCGGTGGTGTGCAACTCGCCCTCACCGCCAGTGAAAAGGAGGCGCAACTGCGGATGCTGGCGCATCAGTACCACGGGTGTCGTCATACGCTCAGCCGCGCCATTGAGCGCTACCTGGCCGTTGCCCGCACGCACCCAGGACGGCCGCAGCGCGCCGCCCAGAACGACGATGCCGGCATAGCGCTGCCATTCAGGGGCCGATGGCAACGCGGCCCAGGCCGGCGCCGGGTAGCGTGATTCCAGGCTGCGCAGTAGCGCGTCGGGCAGTGGCTGCCAGCCCAGCAGCACCAGCAGCGCCAGCGCGGCCCATCCCAGTTTCAAGCCCAGAGCGCGCCTGCTCGGGACGCAAAGCAGGGCCAACGCAAACAGCACGCCCACCCAGGTGAGCGGCTGCACGGCAAAAGACAGGAGTTTGGAGATGTAGAACATCTGGGAATTGGAAGGCGCAACCGGTCAACCGTATCATCCTGCCGCGCGCGGCAGTCCTGGTTGCCGGCTTGACCGCCGCCCGCCGCCCGCCGCCAGGCAATATGCAGGCGTGATCCTAAAAATCAGCGGAAACTCAATCGAGCGCGCCTGAATTGCGAAGTGCGATACGCGAATAGATTTTGCAGCGCCGACAAAATTCGAATCCGGCAGCCGCCGGATTCACCGAATCGCAGCGAAATCAACCAATCACGAATTTGGCCCGGTCCTGGCCCTGAATCCACTTCGGCGGCTTGCCGCGCCCGGTCCAGGTGTCGCCCGTGGCCGGATTGCGGTATTTCGCGGCGACCTTGGCATGGGTTGCGCCGCTGCGCGCCTTGCCCGAGGAAAATACGTCTTTGGCGGTCAGGCCAAATTCCGCAACGAGGCCGCGTACCTGGGCGACCGCCTGGGCAATTTCGCGTTGACGGGCATCCTTGATTTGCTGCTCAAGGGCTTCCCGCTGTTTCAGGAGTTCTTTGTAACTGGACATGGATTATGTTTCCCAATAAAAGTGAAGTTTCGATTTGATTAAGCCGGACCCCCGATATTATCTGAAATTGAAATGGATTTCAGATTTTTGGGCAGAGGGGGATTATCTCCATTTGTCATTCCCGGCTTGACCGGGAATCCATCGCAGTGAGTCTGCGGGAGTGGATTCCCGCCTGCGCGGGAATAACAAGAAAGGGGGCCGGGAATGACGGGTGGCGCGCATCAATCAAGGCGCGGCGGGTATTTCCGTGGCCAGCACTTTGTCAATCCGCTTGCCGTCGAGATCCACCACCTCGAATATCCAGCCGGCGCATTCGATGCGCTCGCCCGTGACGGGCAACTGGCCGGAAACCGACATCAATAATCCGGCCACGGTGTTGTAGCGGCCCCGGTCTTCTTCGGGTAATTCACGAATATCGAGCCGGATCTTGAGCTCGCTCACCGGCATCAGGCCGTCGAGCAGCCAGGAGCCGTCTTCGCGCAGCACGGCCCAGGCTTCGTCCTGCGCGACCGGCTGGAGTTCGCCCGTGATGGCCTCGAGCAGGTCGCGCGGGGTCATGAGGCCCTGCACCACGCCGTATTCGTCCACCACGAACACCAGGCGGCCCGACTTGGCACGAAACTGCTCCAGCAGTTCCATGCCGCTCAGGGTCTCGGGCAGAAAGGCGGCCGGCAGCACGTGCGGCTCGATCGTGCCGGGGGCATGGGCACCGAGCTCCAGCAGCCGGCCCACGCTGATGATGCCCACGACATGGTCCAGCGAGCCGCGGCACACCGGGTACCAGGAATGTGAACAGTTTTCGCCTCCAGCCCCCACTTGTTCTAGACTTTGTTCTACTGTATTCGCAGCGTCGAGCCACTCCACATCGGTGCGCGGCACCATCAGCGACGTGAGCGGGCGGTCGTCCAGATGGAACACGTTCTGCACCATCTGGTGCTCATGCTCCTCGATCACGCCGGCGTCCAGGCCTTCCTCCAGACTGGCCGCGATCTCTTCTTCGGTCACGGCCCGGGACGCGGCGTTGTCCACGCGCAGCAACTTGAGGATCGCCTGCGTGCTGACGGCCAGCAGCCGCACGAACGGCTTGGCGCCCGTGGCGACCCACGTCATGGGACGCGAGACCCAGCGCGCGACCGCTTCGGGATAGAGCTGGCCGATGCGCTTGGGCACCAGTTCGCCGAATACGATGGTGACGAAGGTAATGACCGCCACCACCAGCGCTGTGGCGCTGATGTCCGCCGCGCCCGCGGGAACGCCCAGGTGCTGGATCCAGACCGAGACGTCCGAGCTGAACGCGGCCTCGCCGATGATGCCGTTGAGCATGCCGATCGAGGTGATGCCCACCTGCACCGAGGACAGAAACCGGGTCGGGTTGTCCAGCAAATCCAGCGCGGCCTGCGCGCCCTTGTCGCCTCCCTCGGCCATCACCCCGAGCCGTGCCTTGCGGCTGGACGCCAGCGCCAGCTCGGACATGGCGAACACGCCGTTGAGCAGGGTCAACAGCGCGATCAGCAGTACATCCATGAATCAGGGGGGAAAATCAGCACCATGGCACTTTACTTGATTGGCGACGTGCAGGGCTGCGATGCGCCCTTGCAGCAGCTGCTGGAAAAAGTCGACTTCTCGCCGAGCCGCGACACCCTGTACCTGCTGGGCGACCTGGTGAACCGGGGCCCGGATTCGCTGGGCGTGCTGCGCCGCATGCGGCGCTACGGCGGCGCGGCCCGCTGCCTGCTGGGCAACCACGACCTGAACCTGCTGGCCATCGCGCAGGGCGTGCGCCAGCCGCATCGGCATGACACGCTGGCGGGGGTGCTGCAGGCGCCCGACCGCACCGCCCTGCTGGACTGGCTGCGGCACCAGCACCTCGCGCTGCGCGAAACGGTCGCGGACCGGGTGCTTTTGATGGTGCACGCCGGTGTTCTGCCTGGATGGAGCGCTTCCAGAACCATAGCTCTTGCAGCGGAGGTGGAAGCCGTCCTGCAAAGCAACGAATGGGGTGAATTTCTGCAGCAGATGTATGGCGACGAGCCCGCGGCCTGGAGCGATACGCTCGCCGGCGCGGCCCGGCTGCGGGTCATCGTGAATGCGCTCACACGCCTGCGGTTTTGCACACCTGCGGGCGCCATGGAGTTTGCCACCAAGGAGGGCAGCGGCGCGGCGCCTGCGGGCTACCTGCCCTGGTTCGACGTGCCGGGACGCCAGACGGCGGACGTGACGGTCGCGTTCGGCCACTGGTCCACCCTGGGCGCGCTGGCGCGCCGCGACGTGCTGTCGCTGGACACGGGCTGCGTCTGGGGGGGATGCCTGAGCGCGATGCGGCTCGGCGGCACGTCCGACGCGCCGGGCGGCCACGTGGGGGGCGAGCTGATTCAGGTCCGATGCGACCAGGCGCAGGTGCCTGGATAGCCGGCAGTGCGCGGCCCTTGTCTTTCTAAGGCCGGTGTTTGTCGTTCCCCGGCGCCGCCTCTGTCGGGTCCGGCTTGACCGGGAATCCATCGCAGTGATTCACGGGGGTGGATTCCCGCCTGCGCCGGAATGACAGCATTTCACCCAGGACGGTACCCCATCCTTGAGCTGGAAATGGAGTGAGTTCAGGCCACCAAAATCGTGCCCAGCGCCTGCACCAGCGCCTCGCACTGCGGCGGCGTACCGACGCTGATGCGCAGGTACTGCGCCACCCGCGGCGAGCCGAAATGCCGCACCAGGATGCCGCGCTCGCGCAGCGCCTGCGCGAGCAGCACCGCATCGCGGCGCGGATGGCGCACCAGGATGAAATTCGCGCTGGACGGCAACACCTCGAAACCCAGGTCTTCGAGCGCCAGCGTCAAGCCTTCGCGGCTGCGCATCACGGCAAAGCGGGTCTGCTCGAAATACGCGTGGTCCTGGTACGCGGCCACGGCGCCGGCCAGCGCGAGGCGGTCGAGCGGATAGGAGTTGAAGCTGTCCTTCACGCGCTCCAGCGCCGCGATCAGATGCCGCTGCCCCGCCGCGAAACCGACGCGCAGGCCCGCCAGCGAGCGCGCCTTGGACAGTGTCTGCACCACCAGCAGGTTCGGGTAGCGATCGATCAGCCCGATGGCGCTGTCAGCGCCAAAGTCCACATAGGCTTCGTCCACCAGCACCACGCGCCCTGGCTGGCTTTGCAGCAGCTGTTCGATGGCCGCCAGCGGCAACGCGCAGCCGGTGGGCGCGTTGGGGTTGGCGATCACCACGCCGCCGACCGCGAGCGGATCGGCGCGCGCGTAATCCGCCACCTGAATCTGCATCTGCTCATCCAGCGGCACGGCCTCGAAGGCGATGCCGTACAGGCCGCAATACACCTGATAGAAGCTGTAGGTAACGTCGGGCATCAGCAGCGGGCGGCCATGGCGGAAGAACGCGAAGAAGGCATGTGCGAGCACCTCGTCCGAGCCATTGCCCGCAAACACCTGCCCCGCAGCGATGCCATGATGCGCGGCCAGCACCTCGCGCAGCGCGGTGGCCTGCGGGTCCGGGTACAGTTGCAGGCCTTGCCGCGCGGCCGCCGTGATGGCCTGCACGACCTGCGGCGATGGCGGGTACGGGTTCTCGTTGGTGTTGAGCTTGACCAGGCCCGGAATCTTCGGCTGCTCGCCAGGCACATAGGGCACGAGACTCCGGATCGCGGGGCTCCAGAAGGACTCTTCCGGGTTCACGTGAATTCCTGAATTGATAGCGTGAAACTCATATTCAGAAATGGATACGGGTCATTTTCAATCAGATTGCGGCCTCAACCGAGGAGCCGTGCCAGCGTGAGCAATGCCAGCAGCACCATCCACAGGACGACCGAGCGCCAGACCAGCCCCACAATGCTGCGCAGGTGCGCCGCGTCCGGTTCGCGCCCGGGCGTGGAGACGCTGTCCTCCTGATCGACCGTGGCCTCGAAGCCCGGGCTGGGAGCGGACGCGAACGAGGCTCGCAAGGCCTCGCCCCCGAGCCGCACATCCACCGCGCCGGCGGTCGCGGCCAGGATGACGCCGTCGTTGTCGCCGGGAAAGCGCTGCGCGTAGTTGCGCCAGCCGTCGATCGCGTCCTCGAAACTGCCCACCACCGCAAAACTCAGTGCCGTGAAGCGCGCCGGCAGCCAGTCCACCACCGTCCAGGCGGCCGCAGCGGCACCCTGCAACGCGGGGCTGGCGGCCTGGTTCTGCAGGTTGTCCTTGTACTTCCAGTAGCGCGAGACGAATTCGCTCATGCGGTAGAACACCGCGCCGGTCGGCCCCAGGCCCAGGGCCGCGAGCACGCAATACCAGGCCAGCACGCCAAACACGTGGCGATGCGCCGCCAGCACCGAGTACTCGATCACATGGCGCACGATCTCGCTGCGCGGCACGTCCTCGGCATCGACCCGCTGCCACTGCGCCAGCAGGGCGCGGGCCCGCGCCTCGTTCCCCTCGTCGAGCGCGTCGCGCAGATCGGTGAAGTAGTGACTGAACTGCCGAAAACCCAGCGTCACATAGAGAACGGCCACATGCCACAGCACGGCGATGGGCCAGCCCAGCCCCCAAACCAGCAGCCAGTGAATGCCCAGCGCCAGCAACGACGGCAGCAGGGTGGCGAGACTCCACGCGACCCAGCCATGACGCGCCTTGCCCGTATCGAAGTTGCGGCTGACCCAGCCCGCCCAGGCGCGCAGCCCTGTATGAATTGGGTTGTCGCGCGCCAGAGGGCGAACCTGCTCGATCAGCAGGGCCAGCAAAACGGCAAAAAAGCTCATGCGCGCATCATAGCGAGCGCGGATGACGGCCTCAGGCTGACAGAAAGCGGTAGAAATTGCGCAGCATGCCGGCCGTGGCGCCCCAGATGAAGCGCTCCTTGCCGTGGTCCTGGTAAGGCATGGAGAACCATTCGCGGCGCATGCCCTCCCACTCGAGCGCTTGCAGGTGGTGATTCGCCGGGTTCATCAGAAACTCCAGAGGCACCTCGAATGCATCAGCCACTTCATCCGGATTCGGGTGCAGCGCAAAACCGGGCCGCACCAGCGCCACCACCGGCGTGATGATGAACGCGCTGCCGGTGACGTAGACCGGCAAGCTGCCGATCACCTCGATACTGCGCCCGTCCAGTCCGACTTCCTCGCGGGTTTCACGCAGGGCCGTGGCGGCGGCATCGGCGTCGGCGGCGTCGACCTTGCCGCCCGGGAAGGCGATCTGGCCCGAATGGCTGGACAGATGCGCGGTGCGCTCGGTCAGCAGCACCGTGGGCCGGGCCCGCATGACCACCGGTACCAGCACCGCGGCACGGGCCGGTTCGCGGTCCGTGAACCTCTTCTCCGCCAGCAACTCCGGCTGCCAGCGCGGCGGATTCGCGAACCGGCGCTGCAAGGCGTCGGGGCGCAGCCGCTCGCCATCGACCGCCGGCAAATCGGAATCGACGCGATCCACGGGGATCCGGCGTGGATCAAAATTCGGCAGCCTGGAGAGCGGCACGAAGGGCGTGGAGGGCAAGTGGGGCCAGCCTTGAGAAAAATGAAAAGGCCGCCAGCAGCTCATGCCGCAGCGGCCCGGTCCGCGAGTTTGAATCAGGCGGCGGCTGCGGCGGCCTTGGCCCGGGACGGGACTTTTTCCTTGATGCGCGCCGACTTGCCGCTGCGATCGCGCAGGTAGTACAGCTTGGCACGGCGCACATCGCCACGCCGCTTGACCTCGATGCCGGCAATCAGCGGACTGTAGGTCTGGAAGGTTCGCTCAACGCCTTCGCCACTGGAGATCTTGCGCACGGTGAAGCCGCTGTTCAGGCCGCGATTGCGCTTGGCAATCACCACACCTTCATAAGCCTGCAGGCGCTTGCGCGTGCCTTCGACCACCTTCACGCTCACGACGACCGTGTCGCCAGGGGAAAATTCGGGAACTTTCTTGCCCAGACGGGCAATTTCTTCCTGCTCAAGCGTTTGAATCAGATCCATGGTTTCCTCACCCGATCGTGGCCGCGCTGCACAGAAGGCCCATCGGCATTCGCGAGGCGAGATGCGTCCAGGCGGCCGGCCAGAGGATCGAAAAGCCTTTGATTATAGCAATATCATGCACCCCGGCCCGTGCAGCATCACCCGCCGCCGCGCACCCCTTGTCAGGGCGTCCCGGCCAGAAAGGCCTCGTCCTGCCGGCTCAGTCGCCCCGCGGCCCGGGCGGCTTCGATCAGATCCGGACGTTGCTCGGCGGTGATCGCAAGGCGCTGGTCGCGTCGCCAGCGCTCGATCTGCGCGTGATGCCCGGACAGCAGTGCCTGCGGCACGCTGCGCCCGGCCCATTCCTCGGGCCGGGTGTAGTGGGGACAGTCGAGCAGCCCGTCCAGGGCCGGGTTGAAGCTGTCGAACTGGTGGCTTCCAGCGTCGTGCAGCACGCCGGGCTGCAGGCGGGCCACGGCATCGAGCAGGGCCATGGCCGCAATCTCCCCGCCCGACAGCACAAAATCGCCCAGACTGATCTGCACATTGACATGCGCGTCGATGAAGCGCTGGTCGATGCCCTCATAGCGTCCGCACACCAGCACCGCGCCGGCGCTGGCAGACCAGCGCACCACACCCGCGTGATCCAGCGGCCGCCCCGCCGGCGAAAACAACACGACCGGCGCCAAGTCGCGGCGTTCGGCCTGGATCGCCTGCAGGCATAGCGACAGCGGCTGCGCGAGCATCACCATACCGGGACCGCCGCCAAACGGACGGTCATCCACCCGGCGGTAATGGCCCTCCCCGAAGTCGCGCAGGTTCCACAGCCGCAATTGCACCTGCCCGGATTCGTAGGCACGGCGCGTCACGCCGCTGGCCACGAAGGGCGCGAACAATTCCGGGAACAGCGTGATGACGTCGAAGCGCATGGCTCGATGTTAAATGTTAAGACCAGTACAGTCGCCGCCGGGCCGCCCCAAGGCGACTACGGCCCCTCGGGGCCGGGCCGAAGCGCGATGCCTCGGCACGTGCATAGCGTAGGCCCGGCATGGGCTCGCTCCACTGTACAGCTGCGCGCACGGGCGCTACGCGAGCCCAGCGCAGTACACGCAGTGACAAGCGTGGGGGCTGTCAATAGTCGGGTTGCCAGTCGACGGTGATGCGCCGGCCGGGCAGATCCACATCGTCGACATAGGCCGCCACGAACGGCACCATGCGCTCTTGCGCCTTGCCATCCTGTGTGTAACCGATCACCAGCACCGTCTGCGCGCCGGTGGCGAGCAGTTCGGTCACCTGCCCGAGCACCAAGCCTTCACGATTGATGACGTCGAGGCCAATCAGGTCGATCCAGTAATACTCGTCTTTTCCCGCTGTCGGGAAGCTCGAACGCGGCACGAAGACACGTGCGCCCCGGAGGGCCTCGGCAGCACTGCGGTCATCGACTTCCCGGGCGCTGGCGACCACGCCGCCCGAATGCTCTCTCGCCTCCTTGATGGCGAGTTTGCCGCTACCGGAGAAAGTTTTCGCGCCTTGGTCCGCCGGGAGCAGGTACCAGCGCCTGGAAGAAAAAAGCGCCTCGGGATCGGCGCTATAAGGCAGTACCTTGAACCAGCCCTTTACGCCCCAGGCGTCCAGGACGCGCCCGACTTCCACCGCATCGGCCGGCAAATCAGCGGGCTCCAGACCTGCGAGCATGAAGCTGATGCCGGTTCGCGTCCACCCGCCGGATCAGGCCGCCTTTTTGACGGCCTGGCTGACCAGGCGCTCCACGGTGGGGGAGGCCTGCGCGCCCACGCCGGTCCAGTAGGTCAGACGATCCTGCGCAACACGGATGCTTTCCTCGTGCTCCTTGGCGATCGGGTTGTAAAACCCGATGCGCTCAATGAAACGGCCATCGCGGCGCGTGCGCTTGTCGGCCACGACGATATTGAAGAACGGACGCGCCTTGGAGCCGCCGCGTGAAAGACGAATAACAACCATGATTTATCCTTGGGAACGATTGAAATGGTCATGCAACGCCTAAGCCGCCGCTCCACAACCAGACACTTAACCAAACATTCCGGCGCTGAGACACGCGACATGGCCGCCCGGCCAGTCACACGCTGAAAAGCCTTTTATTATATCGTCTTTAACATTTATGCCAGCCACTTCCAGCCTGATCCGCCCGAGCCGGGACGACGACATTCCCGCCCTGACCGCGATCTACACCCATCACGTGCTGCACGGCACCGGCACTTTCGAGATCGACGCACCCACACAAGCCGACATGGCGCAGCGGCGTGGCGACGTCCTCGCCAGGGGATTGCCCTACCTGGTGGCCGAGCAGCAGGGAAAGGTGGTCGGGTTCGCCTATTGCAACTGGTTCAAGCCGCGTCCGGCGTATCGGTTCTCGGCCGAGGACTCGATCTACCTGGCGCCTGGCAATCAGGGCCATGGACTGGGCCGCGCCCTGCTCGCCGAGTTGGCCGCGCAGGCGCAGCGCGCGGGTGTGCGCCGGCTGATTGCCGTGATCGGTGACTCGGCGAATGCCGGCTCGATCGGGGTTCATCGCTCCCTGGGTTTTGCGCACGTCGGCGTGCTGACCTCGTGCGGCTGGAAATTCGACCGGTGGCTGGATGTCGTCCTGATGGAAAAGACACTGGGGCCGGGAAACTCCAGCCCGCCCGACAAGCCAACCCACCGATCCCCATCTGATTGAGCTACATGAAAAACAAAACCGTCGCCGCGTGGCTGGCGTTTCTGGGTGGTCCGCTGGGCCTGCACCGTTTTTATCTGCACGGCGCGCGCGACCTGCTGGGGTGGCTGTTGCCGATTCCAACCGTGCTCGGCCTGTACGGCGTCGCGCGCGCACGCCAGCTCGGGCTGGACGACACCTTGAGCTGGGTGCTGATCCCGCTGGCCGGTTTCACAATCGCCGGCTGCGCCCTGACCGCCATTGTCTTCGGGCTGATGGCCCCTGAAAAATGGAATGCCCGATTCAATCCGTCCGCGCCCGCGGATGCCGCCGGCGGACACACCAACTGGTTCACCATCGGGGCCGTCGTGCTGTCGCTGCTGATCGGCACCACGGTGCTGATGTCCAGCATCGCATTCAGCTTCCAGCGTTATTTCGAATACCAGATCGCGCAGGCACGGCAACTCAGCCAGTGACGCAGCGCCCGGTTCAGAACAGGTGCCAGCTGGCCCACCAGGCAATCGCCGCGACGAAGGCGCTGGCCGGTATCGTGAAGATCCAGGCCCACACGATATTGCCCGCCACGCCCCAGCGCACGGCACTGGCGCGCTGGGTAGCACCGACGCCCACGATCGCGCCCGTGATCGTGTGCGTGGTCGAGACGGGAACCCCCAGCAAGGTCGCGAGGAACAGGGTCAGGGCGCCGCCCGATTCGGCGCAGAACCCGCCCACGGGTTTGAGCTTGGTGATTTTCTGCCCCATGGTCCGCACGATGCGCCAGCCCCCGAGCATGGTGCCTGCCGCTATCGCCATGTAGCAGGCCGCAATCGTCCAGATGGGCGGCGAGGTGTCCGACGCCGCCGCGTGGCCCGTGGCGATCAGCAACAGCCAGATGATGCCGATGGTCTTTTGCGCGTCATTGCCGCCGTGGCCCAGGCTGTAGGCGCCGGCGGAGAACAGCTGGGCGCGCCGGAACCACCGGTCCACTCGGGACGGCGTCGCCCGCCTGAACGTCCAGGCAACCACCACCATCATCAGGGAGCCCAGCAGGAAGCCGAGCAGCGGCGAGAGGAAAATGAACAGCACGGTTTTGGTGATGCCGGAGCTGATCAGCGCGCCCGTCCCGGTTTTCGCAATCACGGCCCCGACGATGCCGCCGATCAAGGCGTGCGAGGAACTGCTGGGAATGCCGTAGTACCAGGTAATGAAGTTCCAGCAGATCGCGCCCACCAGGGCCCCGAACACGACATGCACATCCACCACGCTCGGGTCGGCAATCCCCTTGCCGACCGTGGCCGCCACGCTCAGGTGAAACACTGCGATGGCCACGAAGTTGAAGAAAGCCGCGAACACCACGGCCTGGCCCGGCCTGAGCACGCCGGTGGAGACCACGGTGGCAATCGCATTCGCGGCGTCGTGAAAACCGTTCAGAAAGTCGAAGACGAGCGCCATCGCCACCAGCAGGACCACCACCCACAACGCGACATGTGCGGCTGCCATGCGTGATCCGGGATCAGGAATTTTCGAGGACGATGCCCTCGATCAGGTTGGCCACGTCCTCGCATTTGTCGGTGATGGTTTCAAGCAGCTCGTAGATGGCCTTGAGCTTGAGGACCTCGCGCACGTCGGGCTCCTCGCGAAACAGCTTGCTCAGGGCCGAGCGCATCACACGGTCCGCGTCCGACTCGAGACGGTCGATTTCCTCGCAGGTTTTCAGCGCCGCCTCGGCATTGCCGGCCTCCGAGATCTTGTCCAGCAGCTTCACCGCATCGCGCACCCGCTCGCAGCACTTCACGCTCAGGTCCGTCAATCGCGAGATTTCTTCGGTCATCTCGCGCACGTCATAAAGCGCCATGGTCTCCGCCGAATCCTGGATCAGGTCGGCCACGTCGTCCATGGCGTTGATCAGCGAGTGAATCTGTTCGCGGTCAATGGGCGTGATGAAGGTCTTGTGCAAGGCCCGGTTGACCTCGTGCGTGACACGGTCCGCGGCACGCTCGGCGTTGTCGACCTCCTGGTTGTACTTCTCGCGCTCGTGAAGGTCGCCGTAGTTCGCCACCAGTTTCACAAATGCGTGCGCCGCTTCCACCATCCGGTCCGCATGCTGGTTGAACATGTCGAAAAAATTGCCTTCGCGCGGCAGTAACTTGGCAAACAGCATGGTTCGATCCTGGGGGTGTCAGTCGGATGGGGAGCGCTCGGTGACCCGCGAGAGTTTAACCGCCACCGAATTTCAAAGCCGGGCCCGGCGCCCTGCGCTGGCGCGCGGCCCATGCCCACGCCGGCTGGTCGCAGGCGACGAAGCCCCGCCACGCGGTTCACAAGCGCGCAATGGCTTGCCGGCGCACGTGGCGCAACTGTGCGGCGCTGACCCGCTGCGGCGCAATTTCCGCCAGCGGCACCAGTACAAAGGCGCGCTCGGCCATGCGTGGATGCGGAAGCGTCAACGCCGGGCTCTGCAGCCTTGCGTCGCCGTATAGCAGAAGGTCCAGATCGAGCGTGCGCGGAGCATTCCGGTAGGGGCGCTCACGGCCCGCATCCCGCTCCAGTTGCTGCAATCGCTGCAACAGCACCGGCGCGGTCAGGGTGGTGGAAATTTCCACCACGGCATTCACGTAGTCGGGACCAGTCGCATCGACGGGTGCGGTTCGATAGAGCGACGAGCGGCGCGTCAATTGCGTCTCGGGCAACCTGCCGATCGCGTCCATCGCCTCGCGAACCGCACTCGCGGCATCCCCCAGGTTCGCGCCCAGAGCAATATAGCCGGTCACGGGCGAATTTTTCAATATAAAAGCGGCTTAAGCCCTTGTATCGTCTACTTGGTTAGCTATACTTTTAGAAGTACCCGAGCGGCGCCGACGCCGCCGCTTTTTCGGGGCGTCGGGCGCGCCCGGGTCACCAGCCTCCGTGCCGGCCTCGACGCCGACGGGCTGACCTGCCGCACCGGCCCCCTCCAAAGGTGCGGCGGCCTGACTCCTGGGTGAGCGCACGCGCTGGCGCACCGGCGGGCGCTCCTGCCGGACCTGCTCGAGCAAGCCCTCGCGCTCGTCGCCATTCGCCAGGCTGAACTCCTGCCACCACGCCGCCAACGTCTCGTCGATCTCGCCAATATCGGCGCGCAGGCGCATGAAGTCGAATCCGGCCCGAAAGCGCGGCTGATCCACCAGGCTGTACGGCGTGCTGCCCGTGCGCTTGTCGAAGCGCGGTTGCATCATCCAGATCTCGCGCATGTCGCCAGCCAGCTTGCCGCGGCCCGACACATCGCCGATGCGGGCATTGAACACGTCATCGATCGCATCCTGCAGCGCCGGAAAGGAGGGCTGGCGCTGGCGCCCTTCCATGCGCTGGCGCCAACCGTCACGAACATCGGCCCACAGCACGCAAGAGAGCAGGAAGCTGGGCGCCACCGGTTTGCCTTCGCCAACGCGGCGGTCAGTGTCCTGCAGCGCGGCCTTCACAAAGGCCTGGTCCGCGCGCTCGACCACCACATCGAGCAACGGGTAGATGCCATGCGCCATGCCCAGCAGCCGAAGCTGCTCGATGCTCGCGAGCGCGTGGCCGGTCTGCAGCAGCTTGAGCATCTCGTCGAACAAACGGCTCTGCGGAACGTCGGCCAGCAGCGCCTGGGATTTCACCAGTGGCTGCGCCGTTTTGGGATCGAGTTTGAAGCCCAGCGCGCTGAGCTTGGCAGCGAAGCGGACCGCGCGAATGATGCGCACCGGGTCTTCCCGGTAGCGCGCGGCGGGGTCGCCGATCATGCGCAGCACCTTCTTTTTCGCGTCCTGGATGCCGCCGTGATAGTCGACCACCAGCTGGCTCTTCGGGTCGTAGTACATGGCGTTGATGGTGAAGTCGCGCCGCGCGGCGTCTTCTTCCTGCGGACCCCAGACGTTGTCGCGCAGCACGCGGCCGGTGGAGTCAACGGCATGCTTCATGCCGGCGAGTTCGCTCTTGCTGGTCTTCTCGTTGCCAGCCACCTGTTCCGCGGCCGCATTGTCGAGGTAGGCGCGGAACGTGGAGACCTCGATCACCTCGTGTTCGCGCCCGCGCCCGTACACCACATGGACGATGCGAAAACGCCGCCCGATGATGAACGCACGCCGGAACAGGCCCTTGACCTGTTCCGGCGTGGCATTCGTCGCCACGTCGAAATCCTTGGGACGCAGGCCCAGCAGCAGGTCACGCACCGCACCGCCCACCACATAGGCCTCGAAGCCGGCGCCCTGCAAGGTGCCCACTACGTTGAGAGCGCGCTCGTCCACC
This sequence comes from Burkholderiaceae bacterium, assembly GCA_004323695.1. Lineage (GTDB taxonomy): Bacteria > Pseudomonadota > Gammaproteobacteria > Burkholderiales > Burkholderiaceae_C > Rhodoferax_A. The sequence continues at coordinate 36,099 of SCRU01000183.1, read as the reverse complement.
AGCTTTGGGTCGATGCCATGCACGGACTGGGCCACTTCCACGCGCTTGCCGAAGTGATTTTTTCTGGCCCTGGCCGGCGTGGCTCCGGCGGGGCTTTTGCCCAGCAATCGGTCGATGAATTTTTTGATCATGATGGGTGAAACAGATCCAGTATGCGCCATCCGCGCTCGCTGGCAAGGGCGCGCAGGCGCGCGTCGGGGTTGGTGGCAATGGGTCGGCGCACCTTCTCCATCAGCGGCAGATCGTTGATGGAATCGGAATAGAACGTGCTGTCCACATCGGCCCAGTCGAGCTGGCGCGCGGCGAGCCATTGCGCAACGCGGGTCACCTTGCCGTCGCGGAACGAGGGGACGCCGCGAATCTCGCCGTTGAACCAGCCATCCGGTCCACGCTCCAGCTCGATCGCAATCAAGTCCTTCACGCCAAAGGCGTCGGCGATCGGGCGCGTCACGAACTCATTGGTGGCGGTGACGATCAGCACCTCGTCGCCCGCGCGCCGATGCTGCGCGACCAGCGCGAGCGCCTCGGCCTTGAGATTCTCCCGCACGACGTCTTTCATGAACCGGTCGTGCGCCGCAAGGGACTCGGCAGCGCCCCGGCGCCGCACCGCATCGATCGCGAAGCGCACGTAGTCATGCACATCCAGTGTTCCGGCCTGGTATTGCCGATAAAACGCGTCGTTCTTGTGCGCGAACTCCACCGGGTCGGTCCAGCCGATCGCGGTGGTGAATTGGCCCCAGGCGTAATCCGAATCAATGGGCAGCAGCGTGTGATCGAGGTCGAAAAGCGTCAGTTTCACGAGAGGGTATTGTATTGATCGGGCTTCACTCGTGGCTCAGCATCGATTTGATCAAAGGGATGGTGACGGCGCGCTGCGTCTGCAGAGAGTACCCGTCGATCAGGTCGAGCAACTGCACCAGGCTGCCCAGATCGCGGCTGAAACGCGTGAGCATGAAATCCATCACCTCGTCGCCCAACAGCAGGCCGCGTGCGTCGGCCTGCCGGCGAAGCACGGCACGGCGCTCGGGCTCGCCCAGCACCTGCAGCTGGAACACATGGCCCCAGCCCAGGCGGGTGCGCAGATCTTCCCGGAGTTTCAGGTCCGCAGGGGGCATCTCGCCCGCGGCCAGCACCCCGCGCGGATGGCCGTCACGCGCACTCGTCGCATTCACGAACCAATTGAAAGCCGCATGCTGCTGCACCGCGTTGTACAAGTGCACGTCATCGAGCAGGATCACCGCCCAGCCGTCGCTGAATTCAGCCGGCTCCTGCACGGAGGCATCCAGCCAGCCCACGCCCTGTTCGCGCAGCGCGCCGCGCACGCTGCGCAGCAGATGGGTCTTGCCGCTGCCCGCGGCGCCCCACAGATAGGTGGGGACGGGCGAGCGCATCGGGCTGCCGGCCCACAACTGCAAGTGTTTCAGCGCGGCCTCGTTGGGCCCCGCAAAAAAGCTGGCGAACGTGGGCTCGCTTGCCAAGCCGATATCGAGGGCGATCTGCTTCATCGGTATCCCGCCTGGCGAGTTCTCAGCCCTGGTACAGCTTGCTCGCGAGATAACCGCTGCGCACGCGCCGGATCGCGACCAGCAGCACCGCGCTGGCCGGCAATGCCACCAGCACACCGACAAAACCGAACAGCTGGCCAAACGCGAGCAAGGCGAAAATGACGGCAAGCGGATGCAGGCCAATGCGCTCGCCGACGAGCCGCGGCGTCAGGAAGAAACCTTCCCCGAACTGGCCCAGGCCATACACCACGGCGACCATCACAACCGCCTTGAACGAGGCAAACTGCAGCAACCCCGCGAGCGTGGCGAGCACCAGCCCCAGACCAAAACCAAGGTAGGGAACGAATACGGCGAGCCCGGTGAAGATCCCCACGGGCAGGGCCAGATCCAGCCCGAACAGGGACAGGCCGACACTGTAGTAGACGGCCAGTGTCAGCATCACCAGCAATTGGCCGCGCAGATACTCGCCAAGAACCTTGTCGGCCTCGTTTGTGAAACTGTCAAAGGCGTCGCGCAAATGGGGTGGCACCAGTTCCACGATGCGCGCGACAAACCGGTCCCAATCCATCAGCAGGTAAAACAGCGCCACCGGAATGAGCACCGCATTGCCGACCAGCGCCAGCGCCACGCTGCCGCCCAGCTTGAGAGAGGACAGCAGCGACCCCAGGGTCTGCTCCACATTCCCGTTGAGGTACTGGAGCAACAGGCTCTTGATGCTGGCCATGTCCAGCGTCATCTGCACGCCGATCCGCGCCAGCAGCGGTTCGATCCATCCGCTCAGCCGGTCGAGCAGCATCGGCACCTGGTTGCGCATCAGCGGCAGATCCTTCGCCAGAATGGGCACGATCAGCAGCAGCAGTCCCAGCAGTGTCACGATGAACACCAGCTCCACCAGCAGGACCGCCAGGGCACGCGGCACTTTTCCGCGACCCAGCCGGTCCAGCCGGTTCACCAGGGGCGTCAGCGCATACGCCAGGACCGCCGCCACCACGAAGGGCGTGAGCACCGGGCCGAGCCGCCACAGCGCAAGCAAGACCAGCACGGCGATGGCGGTCCAGGCAGCGGCGCGTTTTTGAAATGGCGTGAATTCCATGCAAACGGGTGATGATCAGGCGGAGGGCCGCCGGAACCGGCGACGGGCGGGCGAGCCCTTAAAATCAGCCAAATTCTATAGGGCCACGCACGCAGTCCCGTCTGGCCACCTCTCATGAGCTCATCCCGCCCCCCCGCTTCCGGCTTTTCCCCGCTGTCCTACAAGGATGCCGGCGTCGACATCGATGCCGGCGATGCGCTGGTGGAACGCATCAAGCCGCTCGCCAAGAAGACCCTGCGCGAGGGCGTGCTGGCCGGCATCGGCGGCTTCGGCGCGCTGTTCGAGGTGCCCAAGCGCTACCGGGAGCCGGTGCTGGTGAGCGGTACCGACGGCGTGGGCACCAAGCTCAAACTGGCGTTCGAATGGGGCATGCATGACACCGTGGGCATCGACCTGGTGGCCATGAGCGTGAACGACGTACTGGTACAGGGCGCCGAGCCGCTGTTCTTCCTGGACTACTTCGCCTGCGGCAAGCTCGACGTGGACACGGCCGCCCGCGTGGTGGGCGGCATCGCGCGCGGCTGCGAGCTCTCGGGCTGCGCGCTGATCGGCGGGGAGACCGCCGAGATGCCCGGCATGTATCCCGCTGGCGAGTACGACCTGGCCGGTTTCGCCGTGGGTGCGGTGGAAAAGTCCAGGATCCTCACGGGCGCGAACGTGCAGGCCGGCGACGTGGTGCTGGGTCTGGCCTCCAGCGGCGTGCATTCGAACGGCTTCAGCCTGGTGCGCCAATGCATTGCGCGCGCAGGCAGCCAACTGCCGGCCATGCTGGACGGCCAGCCGTTCCGGCAGGCCGTGATGGCGCCGACACGGCTCTACGTGAAGAGCGTGCTCGCGGCATTGGCCCGGCACCCGATCAAGGCGCTCGCGCACATCACGGGCGGCGGCCTGCTGGAGAACATTCCGCGCGTGCTGCCGGACGATATGGCCGCGCATCTGCACCAGGGGAGCTGGCCGCAAACGGAGCTGTTCGCGTGGCTGCAAAAAACGGCGGGCGTCGACGATTACGAGATGAACCGCACCTTCAACAACGGCATCGGCATGGTGGCGGTCATCGCCCCCGCGCACGCCGCCGCCACGGCCCAGACGCTGCGCGAGGCTGGCGAAACAGTGTTCAAGATTGGCACCATCGCGCCGCGTGGCGCGGCCGGCGCGGTCGTCCTTGCTCCCTAGACGCTGCAGGGCATCAGGACCCCGTCAGTTCTTGGCACGCCGCAGTTCCGCCACGCGCTCGGCCACGGCGTCGAGGTCATACGCCTCCTCGGCATGCACGAGGTAATTTTCGAGATCGAGCACGGCCCGCTGCGCATTGCCATGCGACGCGTGCGCCAGACCCCGGTCCCGGTACTCGCCCCACGCCTGGGGCAGGAGGATGATCAGCCGATCCTGCACCGCGATCAGGCGCGCCCAGTCTTGCTGCGTCCTGTGGATTTCCTTGAGGTTGCGCAGCATGCGCGCAATGATCTCGCGCGGCGGCGCGGCCTGCAGATACAGCCCCATCGGCACCTCGAAATCGTCCACCAGCCCGCTGCGCCGCTGGTACGGCTCCAGCCGCTCGGACAACTCTTCTCGACTGAGAGACTGGCCCGAGAACGGGTCGATCACGACCTGCCCCTTGGGCAGACTGACCTTGACCATGAAATGCCCCGGAAAACCCACGCCGCGCGCGCTCAACCCCAGTCCCTGGGCCAGTTCCAGCCACAACACGGCGAGCGAGATCGGGATGCCGCGCCGGGTTCGCAGCACCGAATTCAGGTAGCTGTTGTCGGGATCGTAATAATCGTTGACATTGCCGCCAAAGCCGAGATCGCGAAAGAAAAACTGGTTCAACACCCGCAGGCACTGCAGGGGAGCGGCGTCGGGCGGAATGCGGCGCCTTAGCCGGGCCAGCAACTGGTCCACCTCGCCGAGCACCTGCTGGACATCGAGTTCGGGATATTCATCCTGCGCCAGGCTGACCGCAGCCTCCAGCAGCGGAAAGTGCTCATCCGACTGCACCAGGGCAGTGAAGAATTCCAGCGGCGTGGGCGCTCCCAGACTGATTTGCATGATGCAGTATCCACGAATTCGTTCGACGCTTCATCCGTTGTAACGGCGGCGCCGCTGCGCGTCAAGGCAGCCTTGTGCCAGGACGATTGAGCAACGTTTGCCGTTGCATTTGGTTGCAACAAGGGTCCGGTTCGGCAACGTTGCCCCGCAGGGGCTCACAGGAACCCGGTCGATATCCAGGGAATGGCGACGATGATCAGCAGCGCAATGAGCAGTACGCCCAAAAACGGCCACACGCGCGAAAACACCTCGTCGGGTTCGACCTTGCCGATCGCGCAGGCTGCATAAAATCCCACGCCGAAAGGCGGCGCAAACAGGCCCAGGCCCATGGCAAAGACCGCCACCATGGCGTAATGGACTTCGTTGACGCCGACCGCGCGCGCCACCGGAAACAGCAGCGGACCAAACAGCACGATGGCCGGAATGCCCTCGAGCACACTGCCCAACACCGTGAACATCAGCGCCGAAACCAGCAGGAATCCCATTTTTCCACCGGGCACCGCGGCCATCATTTCAACCAGCGAGCGAGAAAAGCCCGACTGGGTGAGCGCCCAGGCCATTCCGGTTGCACAGCCGATGATAAGCAAGATCGCCCCCGACAGGGACGCCGTGCCCACCAGAATCGGGTACATGCGGCTCCAGTCGAACTGGCGGTACAGCAACAGGCCGGCCAACAGCGTGTACACCACACCGACCGTCGCGACTTCGGTGGCCGTGGCCACGCCCTCGACCACCGTGGCGCGGATCAGTACCGGCAGCGCCAGCGCCGGCAGCGCGATCACAAACAACTTGCCCACCTGGCGCCAATGGGTCCGTGCTACGCCGCTCATGTCGTGTGCCCGCGTGCGGAAGTAGATCAGAATGCCCAGCGCCAGCATGCCGACCACGGCCGGCAGCAGGCCGCCAGTAAAGAGCGCGGAGATCGACACGCCGGTCACGGCGCCAATCGTGATCAGGACCAGACTGGGCGGGATGGTTTCGCTCATGGCGCCGGAAGCCGCCAGCAACCCGACCAGTTCCCCTTGCTGTGCACCGCGCTTTTTCATTTCGGGAAAAAGGGCCGGCGCAATGGCGGCCATGTCCGCCGCCTTGGAGCCCGAAATACCCGACACCAGATACATCGCGCCCAACAGCACGTATTGCAGGCCGCCACGCACATGGCCGAGCAGCGACGCGAGAAAATCCACCATGGCGCGGGCCAGTCCCGTCATCTCGATCAATGCGCCCAAAAACACGAACAGCGGGACCGCCAGCAGGATGATGTTCGACATGCCTTCATCCATGCGGTTCACGACGATGGTGAGCGGCACGGTGGTGGTGAGCGCCAGATAGCCTATGGTGGCAATGCCAAACGAAAAAGCGATGGGCACGCCCAGCGCGACACACAGACCCACCCCGCCGACGAAAAAAATCAGCAAATTGATGTTGCCCAGCGTTGTGAGGACGGGTTTCAGGAACCACAGCGCCGCGACCAGTGCGGCCATCACGACAACGCAGCCTGCCACGGCCGTCAGACTGGAACGCTCCAGCAGGCGCGCCAGCGCAATGGCCAGCATCAGCACGACGCCCACGCCGATGGCGGCCACACGAACGCTGTCGTGCCATTGCAGCGCCGGCGTCGTCACGATCCACTGATCGGCGATGTGGTCATAGGACGGCAGCAGCAACATGGCAACGAACAGCACCACGATGCAGGTTCCCAGCGTCTCGACCCAGGCCCGAAGGCCGGGCCGCATCCAGTTGAGGAACGTGGCCAAGCGCATGTGTTCGCCGCGCCGCAGCGCTATCACGGCGCCGAGCATGGCCAGCCACAGGAACAGGATGGAGGCCAGTTCGTCCGTCCAGGTCAGGGGCGCATCGAAAACATAGCGCGAGACCACGCCGGCAAACAGGATCACGGTTTCCAGCACGACCAGGATCGCTGCCGGTATTTCCGTCGCCCAGGCCATGGTGCGATCAAACAGCGCCAGCGATCGCGACGCATGCAGGGGCGATTGGTCGTCGGAGATATGCATGGCAAGCCCAAAAATCAGGCCCGCGATGGCATTAAAACCAAGGCGGGCCCGCGAACCGTCACGGCCGGTCAGGCCAGCTTGCCGGAATATTTTTCGAGCTTCGACATCGCTTCTTCGCCAAATTTCGTGCGCCAATACTGGTAGAAGCCCGCCTTGGACAAGGTATCACGGAACGACTTGGGGTCGGGGTCGTTGAAAATCATGCCCTTGGCCTTGAGCTCGCCTTCCACGGTATTGTCGAGCCGGCGAATGTCGTCACGCTGCTTCTCCACCGCCACGGTCACGTGCTTGTTGATTACCGCCTGAATGTCCGGGGGCAGCGAGTTCCAGCGCTTCCCGTTCGCCAGAATCCACTGGCCGTCCCACATGTGGCGGGTCAGCGAACAGTACTTTTGCACTTCATACAGCTTGGCGATTTCGATGATGGCCAGCGGGTTCTCCTGCCCGTCGACCACCCTGGTCTGCAGCGCGGAATACACCTCGCTGAAATTGATGCCCGTGGGCGAGGCGCCCAGATCCTTGAACATGGACGTCCACAACGGGCTCACCGGCACGCGGATCTTGAAGCCCTTCAAATCGGCTGCGGCGTTGATGGGCTTGGTCGAGGTGGTGATGTTGCGATACCCGTTGTCCAGGCATTTGTCGAACGTGTAAAGGTTCACCTTGGCGATGGCCGCGCGAACGTAGGCGCCGAGATCACCGTCCATCGCAGCCCATACGGTGGGGTAATCCTTGAACGCAAAAGCCAGCCCATTGATCCCGGCGACCGGCACCAGGGTCTGCAAAATCAGGCCGGACAACGGAAAGATATCGATGGCACCACTGCGCACCTGCGACAGCATGTCGGTGTCGCCGCCCAACTGGTTGTTGGGAAAGATCTGGATATCGACCTTGCCATTCGTCTCTTTCTTGATCGCGTCCGCTGCTTCCCGAATCCGGATCGTCGAGGGATGGGTCGCCGGAATATTGTTGGCCCATTTCAGTGTGTATTCGGCGGTTTGCGCAAACACCGGCTGCCCGATGGCAGTCAGCGCCCCGATGCCGGCCGCCCCCTGAATGAAGGCGCGGCGCGGGATGGTGGTCGAACGGGATGCAGCAGTCATCGTCATGTCTCCAGGTTGTTTCGGTTGAAAAGTGGGGGCGCCGCACAGTCTAGTACATCACCAGACCGCCATCGGCCACCAGCGTCGCGCCGGTCACGATCGAAGCGTCCGGCGACAACAGAAAGGCAATGCTTTTCGCGATTTCCTCGGGCGCCGCGGTCCGGTTTTGCACCGCCATGGCTTCGACACGCCTGCGGTGCGCCTCGTTCTTCCACGCCTCTTCGATCATCGGCGTGAGGGTCGCGCCGGGAGCGACCGTATTCACGCTGATTCCCCGGTCAGCCAGCGCTCGCGCGGCATTCTTGGTCAGGGCCAGCACGCCCCCCTTGCTGGCGGCGTAGGCCGCAGTGCCCGAGAGCCCACCGCCGCGCAGGCCGGCCACGCTGGCCACGGTGCAGATGCGCCCGCCGGAGCGCATGTGGCGGGCCGCCTCGCGCAGGCACAGGAAGGTGCCGATGACATTCACCGCGTACACCTCGCGGAACATGTCCACCGTGATGTCCATGAACGGCGTTGTGTCTGCCACGCCGGCACAGGTCGCCAGCGCATCGAGCCCGCCCAGCCATTCGCAGGCCCGGGCAAACGCGGCCACCAGGGCCGCCTCGTTGGCCACATCGACGCGCAGGCCCAGGCTGCGCCCGCCGAGCGCACTGGCCCGTTGGGCAACCGCCGCCATGCCGGTCTCGTTGATGTCCAGGCCCACCACGTCATACCCTGTGCGCACGAGTTCCAGCAGCGTGGCGGCGCCAATGCCGCTGGCCGCACCTGTGACGATCACCTTGCGTTTGTCCGTCATTTCGAGGCTCCTTCAGCGTGGTTGAGCCAGCAGCGCCTGAACCGCGCCGGCGATTTTTTCGGGCGTCAGGCGCGCTTCGTTTTCCAGCACCTGGGCGTAGCCGACCGGAATGCGTGGTGCGCCCAGCCGGCGCACGCGGCAACCGGTTTCCTGCGCCGCGCTGGCGGCAATTTCCGCCCCGAACCCGGACACCTGGACCGCCTCATGAATCACCAGCAGGCGCCCCGTTTTGGCAGCGGACCGGTAAACCATCTCCTTGTCCCAGGGCCACAGGGTCCGCAGGTCGATGACTTGTGCGCTGACGCCGGCGAGGGCGGGCGTATCGAGCGCCTGCAGGGTGACACCCACCCCGCGCGACCAGGTCACGATGGTCAGGTCATGGCCTTCGCGCAAAACCCGGGCTTGGCCCAATGCCATCTCCTGGCCGGCGACCACCTCGCCTTCCACCCCCCACAGCTCCTTGTGTTCCATGTAGATCACCGGGTCGCCCGAGGCCAGCGCGGCCTTGAGCAAACCGTAGTTGTCCTGCGGTGTCGCCGGGGTTACCACCACCAGGCCAGGCATGTGGGTGAACCAGGCCTCCAGCGACTGCGAATGCTGCGCGGCCGACGCCGACCAGATGCCGATCGGCATGCGCGCGACCAGCGGCACGCGCCCCTGCCCGCCGAACATGTAGCGGTTCTTGGCGGCCTGGTTGACGATTTCGTCCATGGCGCAGAGTGCAAAATCGATCACCCGCATTTCCACCACCGGACGCAAACCGGCGAGCGCCATGCCGACGGCCGCGCCCATGATGTTGGCCTCCGAAATCGGCGTGTCGATGATGCGCTCGGGGCCAAACTCCTGCGGCAGACCGCGGTACTGCCCGAACACGCCGCCGCGCCCCAGATCCTCACCCAGCGCGACGACCAAGGGATCGGCGCGCATCGCCTCCTGCAACGCCAGGCACGCCGCCTGGGCGTAAGTCATCTTTTCGCTCATTGCCACATCCCCGCACCGGCGCTCTGAACGTCCTCGTACGCCGCGCCGGCCTGCGGCCAGGGCGCGGCCTCGGCCACCTGCAAAGCATGTTCGATTTCGGCGCGGGCCTCGCTGTCAATCTGGTCGATCACGGCCTGGCTCACGCCGTTGGCGGTCAGTCTCGCAGTCGCGACCAGCAGCGGGTCGGCGAGCCTGGCCGCCGCGACTTCCTCGGAGTTGCGGTAGGTACCGGGGTCGACCGAAACGTGCCCCTTGAAGCGATAGGTCACTGCGTGCAGGAAACGCGGTCCGCCGCCCGTGCGCACCTCGGCGATCAGCCGCGCGGCCGCTTCATCCACGGCCTGCACGTCGTTGCCGTCGACCTTCAGCGAAGGTATCGCGAGGGCACGGGCCCGCGCCGACACGCCCTCGCCCGCCGTCATGCTGCCAGTCGGCGTCGTGGCGGAAATACGGTTGTCCTCGCAGACGAACAACACCGGCAGCCGGTACACCTGCGCCCAGTTCAAACCCTCCAGAAACGGCCCGCGATTCGCGGCGCCGTCGCCGAAAAAGCAGGCCACGATGTTCGGCTGCCGGCGAATCTTGAGCGCGTGCGCGGCGCCCGTGGCAATCGGAATGCCCGCCGCCACCACGCCATTGGCGCCGAGCATGCCGACGGAAAAATCGGCAATGTGCATGGAGCCCCCCTTGCCCTTGTTGTAGCCCGTCGCCCGGCCAAACAACTCGCACATCATGCGACTGGTGTCGGCCCCCTTGGCCAGGGTGTGGCCATGGCCACGGTGCGTGGAGGTCAGCAGGTCTTTCCGTTGCAGGCTGATGCACACGCCGGCGGCCACCGCTTCCTGTCCGGTGGACAGGTGCAGCGGGCCGCGCACCAGCGCCGGCTTGGTCGACGCCGCCAGCCCCCAGGCGGCCACCCCGCCCTGGCTGGCGATTTCCGCAGCATCCTCGAAAGCGCGGATACGCCGCATCAGCCGGTACAGGTCCAGTAATCGTTGTTGGGTCATGGTTCCGTTTCATTGTCTCCGAAAAAGCAATCCGGGCCCGCCCCTGCGGAGCCGCAGCCGCGAGCCTGGGTCGATCAGTGACGCAGCAGCGCCATGACTTTCACGCCAGTGAGCCGCAAAGCTATAAAGTAAATAGCGCAAGAAGTAATCAGCATAAGGGCCAGAGACCATATTCTTCTAAATTTCTCAACATGCGCCCCGGCCCAGTCGAATGCGTTCGCGCCCCATAGCAGAAACACCGCCAGCAAAGCGCTGGCCACGATGACCTGGAGCAGGTACCTGCCCCAACCCGGCAGCGGCCGGTAGCTGCCGCGTCGAACCAGCACGGCGAGCAACAGCAGCGCGTTCACCGCCGCACCGATGCTGATCGACAGTGTCAGCGCCGCATGCTGCAGCGGCGGCACCAGGAAATAGTTGAGCACTTGCACCAACACCAGCACACCGATGGCAATGCGCATGGGCGTGCCGGTGTCCTGGCGCGCATAAAACCCGGGCGCCAGCACCTTGATCGCCACAATGCCGAGCAGCCCCACGCCATAATTCATCAGCGCCGCGGCGGTCCGGTCCACATCCAGCACGGTGAACGCCCGGTAGTTGAACAGGGTCGCGACCAGCGGCTTGGCAAACAACAACAGGCCCACCGCGCAAGGCACCGACAGCAGCACGACCAGGCGCAGGCCCCAATCCAGCATCGCGGAGTATTCGGCATCGTTGCGGCTGGCCCGGGCTGCCGCCAGCTGCGGCATCAATACCACGCCCAGCGCGACGCCCAGCATGGCGGTGGGAAACTCCATCAACCGGTCGGCGTTGGTGATCCAGGTCACGCTGCCGGGCGCCAGGTGCGAGGCGATCTGGGTGTTGATCAGCAGCGATATCTGCGCCACACTCACGCCGACCAGCGCCGGCCCCATCAGGCGCAGGACCTTGCGGGTGCCCGGGTCCGTCCAGGCCGTCTGCAAGGCACGCAGGCTGCGGCCCAGGCGGGGCAGCATGCCCAGGCGGCGCAGCGCAATGAGTTGCAGACTCAATTGCAGGATGCCGCCCAGGATCACGCCCACGCATTGCGAGTAAATCGGCACGATTCCGTGGCGCTCGAACCACGGGTTCGCGACCACGATGGCCAGGATCATCGCCACGTTCAACAGCACCGGCGCCGCCGCGGGCACCGCAAATTTGCGCCAGGTGTTCAGGATGCCGCCCGCCAGCGCCACCAGCGACATGAAACCGATGTACGGAAACATCCAGCGCGTCATCACCACGGTCGCATCGAACGCCGCAGGGTGGAACCCACTGGCCAGCGCCCAGACCAGCACCGGCGCGCCGACAATACCCACCACGCAGACCAGCAGCAACACCCAGACCAGCAGCGTGGCGACATGGTCGATCAGGGCATGCGCGCCGGCATCACCGCGCTCCTCCTTGCAGGCCGACAGCACCGGCACAAAGGCCTGGCTGAACGCCCCTTCGCCAAAGATCCGCCGAAACAGATTGGGAATGCGAAACGCCACGAAGAACGCGTCCGTCATGGGGCTGACCCCGTACACCGACGCGAACAAGACGTCGCGCACCAGCCCGGTCACGCGGGACGCCAGAGTGAACAGGGAGACGGTGGACGCGGACTTGAGCAGGGACACGCGGCAAGTGTAGCCGGGGTGTCGCGGCCAGCCGGCACGTCACGTCCGGCGTCGGCCGCGCTGGTACAATTGAGGGCTTTGCCGACAACATCCCCCTGACACAAGGAACACACCCATGGCCTCAGCCAAACCCAAAAAGAAGAACCCGCGCCTCGCGTCGGGCCGCAAGCGCGTCCGCCAGGACGTCAAGATCAACGCCGCGAACACCTCGCTGCGCTCCAAATACCGCACCGCGGTGAAGAACGTCGAGAAAGCCGTTCTCGCGGGCGACAAGGCCAAGGCCACCGAGCTGTTTGGCAAGATGCAGGCCGTGGTGGACACGGTGGCCGACAAGGGCATCTTCCACAAGAACAAGGCGGCTCGCGACAAGAGCCGCCTCTCCGCCAAGGTGAAAACCCTGGCCACCACCGCCTGAACAGGGCAACCCGCCCGGACTGATTTCAGTCCGCCGTTTTGCGGGGTGCGCTGTCCATGCAAAGAGCAAAAAAGCCGTCGAAAGACGGCTTTTTTGTTGCCTGGCGCGGCGCTCAGGCGCCCGGCCGGTCCGGCAGCAGACACGCCTCGACCATCTGCAGATCATTGTCCTTCGCGAAGTTCATGCAGAAATCCCAGGCCATCACGTTGTGGTCGCGCAGCGCGCTGTTCACAACCACGCACTTGACACCGCCCATGAAGGTGGGGAAGCACCAGGGCGAATAGCTGAGGTAGCTGCCCGGCTGGGCCCCGCCGGGGCGAAACGGGCTCATCACGCCGGCCAGCCGCTCGGCCCAGTCGCTGGGGCGGAAGGTCCTGCCGTCGCGGGTGATGCCCTGAATGAAGACTTCGGTGGTGGGGCTCGTGGCCATCGGAGAGAGGCGGTGGGGACGCAGGCCTGCCGAGGATCGCTCTTGTTGCACTGCACAAGTATTCTATCTTATACAAGACTCGGCGAGCGGGCGCCGGGCGCATCGCAGTGATGCGCAATGGTCAAAAGACAAAACAAATCCTGCGCCTAAAATCGCGCTTCAACGGCTCAACTTCTCGTTGGGCCGTTCTGTTTTGGAACCCTTCTGGAGTGAATCACATGAACGCTGCCGTGCCGTCGTTTCTCGAAGCCGCCTCTCCGCACACCATGAACACCTATGGCCGCGTGCCGATTGCGCTGTCGCATGGCCAGGGCTGCCGCGTCTGGGACATCAACGGCAAGTCGTACCTCGACGCGCTGGGCGGCATCGCGGTGAACACGCTGGGCCACAACCACCCCCGGCTGGTGCCCGCGCTGCAGGACCAGATTGGCAAGATCATGCACAGCTCGAACTACTACCACGTGCCGAATCAGGAAAAACTCGCCGCGAAACTGGTGGAACTGTCGGGGCTGACCAATGTGTTCTTCTGCTGCACTGGCCTGGAGGCGAACGAGGCCGCGCTCAAGCTCGCGCGCAAGTACGGCCACGACAAGGGCATCGCGCGGCCCGAGATCGTGGTCTATGAGCACGCCTTCCATGGCCGCAGCATCGCGACGCTGTCGGCCACCGGCAACGAGAAGGTGCAAAAGGGCTTCGGCCCGCTGGTGGAAGGTTTCATCCGGGTTCCGCTGAACGACATCGAAGCCCTCAAGGCGGCCACTGCCGGCAACCCGAACGTGGTGGCGGTGTTCTTCGAGACGATCCAGGGCGAAGGCGGCATCAACCCGATGCGCATCGAGTACCTGCAGCAGGTGCGCCGCCTGTGCGACGAGCGCGACTGGCTGCTGATGATCGACGAAGTGCAGTGCGGCATGGGGCGCACCGGCAAGTGGTTCGCGCACCAGTGGGCCGGCATCAAGCCGGACGTGATGCCGCTGGCCAAGGGCCTGGGCTCGGGCGTGCCGATCGGCGCCGTGGTGGCCGGCCCCAAGGCCGCCAATATCTTCCAGCCGGGCAACCACGGAACCACCTTCGGCGGTAACCCGCTGGCCATGCGCGCCGGGGTCGAGACCCTGCGCATCATGGAGGAAGACGGCCTGCTGGAAAACGCCACCCGGGTCGGCAACCATCTGCGTGCCGCGCTGACCCGCGAACTGGGCGATGCTCTTGCGGGTGGGGGCGTGCGCGAAATCCGCGGCATGGGCCTGATGCTGGGCATCGAGTTGGCCAGGCCCTGCGGCGAGCTGGTGAACCGCTGCGCCGACAAGGGGTTGCTCATCAGCGTCACGGCCGAGCGCGTGGTTCGCCTGGTGCCGCCGTTGATCATGACCGCGGCTGAAGCGGACGAAGTGGTGGCCATCCTGTGCCCGCTGATCAGGCAGTTCCTTGCGGAGACGCCATGAAGCACTACCTGCAGTTTTCCGATCTCGACGCCGGCGAATACGCCTATCTGTTCGAGCGCGCGGCGCTGATCAAGAAGAAGTTCAAGGCCTACGAAAAGCACCACACACTGGCGGACCGCACGCTGGCGATGATTTTCGAGAAGGCCAGCACGCGCACGCGCGTGAGCTTCGAGACCGGCATGTACCAGCTGGGCGGCAGCGTGGTGCACCTGACCACGGCCGACAGCCAGCTCGGGCGCGCGGAGCCGATCGAGGACAGCGCCCGCGTGATCAGCCGCATGGTGGATCTGGTGATGATCCGGACCTTCGAGCAAACCAAGATCGAGCGCTTCGCCGAGCACTCGCGCGTGCCCGTCATCAACGGCCTGACCAACGAGTTCCACCCGTGTCAGATCCTGGCCGACATCTTCACGTATATCGAGCACCGGGGTTCGATCAAGGGCAAGACGGTGGCCTGGGTCGGCGACGGCAACAACATGGCCAACACCTGGCTGCAGGCCAGCGAGCTGCTCGGCTTCAAGGTGCATGTGAGCACGCCCGGCGGCTATGAGGTGGACCAGTCGGTGGCGGGCCTGCGCTCCGGCGACAGCTACAAGGTCTTCAGGGACCCGATGGACGCCTGCGCGGGGGCCGACCTGGTCACCACCGACGTCTGGACCAGCATGGGCTTCGAGGCTGAGAACGAGGCCCGCAGACTGGCCTTCAACGACTGGTGCGTGGATGGCGAAATGATGCGGGCCGCCCGGCCCGATGCGCTGTTCATGCACTGCCTGCCCGCGCACCGCGGCGAAGAGGTCGAGGCCGACGTGATCGACGGCCCGCAATCGGTCGTCTGGGACGAGGCCGAAAACAGATTGCACGCGCAAAAGGCGCTGATGGAATATTTGCTGCTGGGCCGCGTCAATCCGGTTTGAGCTTCGCCCCCGGAGCCGCACCCGCAAACCCCGGGCAGGAATTGACCGGCGCTATTTGGACGGCGGCAGGAAGATCGCCTGCAGGTCGCTCAGAAAATCGAAACCGCGCGCGGTTGGCTTGGCGCTGAGATGGTCACGCGCAATCAGTCCCTTTTGCTCGGCTTCGTCAAGACCCGGACGGATCGCGTTGAGCGTGAGGCCGGTGCGCTCGAAAAACCGCGGCAGCTCGAACCCGTCCTTCAGGCGCAGCGCGTTCAGCATGAACTCGAACGGCAAGTCGGCGCGGCTGACTTCCTCGTCCTGCGCCACGGCCTGCCCCGCGAGCGCGTTGTCCATGTACAGCCGCGGCTCGCGAAAGCGCACCTGGCGCACGATGCGGTGCGCAAAACTGAGCTTGCTGTGCGCGCCCGCGCCAATGCCCAGATAGTCGCCAAACTGCCAGTAGTTCAGGTTGTGCGCGCAGCGGTGGCCGGGCCGGGCGTACGCCGAGACCTCATAGCGCTCCAGCCCCGCCGCACCGGTCAGCTCGGTGATGCGGTCCAGCATGGCGTAGGCCGTGTCGTCCTCGGGCACCACCGGCGGGAATTTGGCGAAATAGGTGTTGGGTTCGATCGTCAGGTGGTAGATCGAGATGTGAGGGGGGTTTAGCCCTAGCGCCGTCTGGATATCCTGCTCCACATCCTGTAGCGTCTGGTTGGGGAGCGCGTACATGATGTCGAGGTTGAAGGTATCGAACGCGGCGGCCGCCTCCTGCACTGCGGCGAGCGCCTGGGCCCGATCGTGCACCCGGCCCAGCGCCTTCAGGTGCGCATCGTTGAAGCTCTGCACGCCCACCGACAGGCGCGTCACGCCGGCGGCGCGAAACGCCCTGAAACGATCTTTTTCGAAGGTGCCCGGATTGGCCTCCAGCGTGACCTCGCAATCGGGCTCCAGCGGCAGCCGCGCCCGAATGTCGCCCAGGAGGCGGTCGATCGCTTCGGGCGAGAACAGGCTGGGCGTGCCGCCGCCGATAAAGACGCTGTGGATCGTGCGGCCCCAGACCAGCGGCAGCGCGGCTTCCAGATCGACGATCAACGCATCCAGGTAGCGTTGCTCGGGCAGCCCGCCCGGCTTCATTTCGTGCGAATTGAAATCGCAATAAGGGCATTTGCGGATGCACCAGGGAAGGTGCACATACAGCGACAGCGGCGGCAGCGACGCCAGCTGCAAACCGCCGGGGCGCATGTAGTGCTGGATATCGGCGGTCACATCCAGCGCTCGCGAATCAGGCGCATCATGTCCCGCGCCGCCTGGCCGCGGTGGCTGTGCGCATTTTTCACCTCGGGCGGCAATTGCGCGAAGGTCTTGCCAAATTGCGCGACAAACATCACGGGATCGAACCCGAAGCCGTGGCTGCCCACCGGCTCACGCGCAATTTCGCCGACCACGCGACCCACGGCGATCAACGGCTCCGGATCCTGCGGCGAGCGCACCGCCACCAGCGTGCTGACCAGCGCCGCGCGCCGGTTTTCAATGCCCTGCAGTTGCTCCAGCAGCGCGCGCACGTTGTTGGCGTCGCCCTTCGCATAGCCGAACTGCGTGGCATAGAACGCGGTGTCCACGCCGGGCAGGCCGCCAAAGGCATCAACGCACAGGCCCGCGTCGTCGGCCAGCGCGGGCAGCCCGCTGTGGCGCGCGGCGTGGCGCGCCTTGGCGAGCGCATTCTCGACAAAGGTGCGAAACGGCTCCTCGGCTTCGGCAATGCCGAGCTCGGACTGGCGCACCAGCGACAGCCCCAGTGGCGCGAGCATGGTCTGGAGTTCCGCCAGCTTGCCGGCATTGCCGGAGGCAAGAACAATCTTCATGAAATCAGGCTCTGACCCTTATGCAACAACGACACATAGCTATTTATCCGATAGTGATTGCGTCTGCGCCAGCACCAGTGCACGAATGCCCTTGCCGGCCAGCGCGAGCAGCGCGTCCATCTCGGCACGCGAAAAGGCGGCACCCTCGGCCGTGCCCTGCACCTCCACATAGTTCCCGGCGCCGGTCATCACCACATTCATGTCCGTGTCGCAGGCGGAGTCTTCGATGTACTCCAGGTCCAGCAGCGGCGTGCCCTGCACGATGCCGACCGAGATGGCGGCCACCTGATCCAGGATCGGCGATGCGTTGAGCTTGCCCTGCGCGATGAGTTGATTGACGGCGTCCTGCGCCGCCACGAAGGCGCCGGTAATGCTGGCCGTGCGCGTGCCGCCGTCCGCCTGCAGCACATCGCAGTCGAGGTAAATCGTGCGCTCGCCGAGCTTCTTGAGATCGAACACCGCGCGCATCGAACGCCCGATCAGGCGCTGGATTTCCTGCGTGCGCCCGCTCTGCTTGCCGCGCGCGGCCTCGCGGTCACCACGGGTGTGGGTGGCGCGCGGCAGCATGCCGTACTCGGCCGTGACCCAGCCTTCGCCGCTGCCCTTTTTGTGGCCCGGCACCCTTTCCTCGACCGACGCGGTGCACAGCACCTTGGTATTGCCGAACTCGATCAGCACGGACCCCTCGGCATGCATGGTGTAGTGGCGCGTGATGCGCACGGGACGCAGCTGGTCTGCGGCACGGGTGCCGCTTCGTTGAAATGGATGCATGGTTGAACAAGAAAATTGAATGGCGAAATAGCGGCCCGCGCCGCCGGGAAAAGTCAGGCCTTGCGTACGACGGAACGCCGGATGGCCTCGTTGATTTCGGCGATTGAACGCTCGATCGCGGCGTCATCAAGGTCGTCCACCGCGAGATCGAGCAGGCCGGCCTGGATGGTGGAGGCAAACACCCCTTCATGGATGCTGTCGGTCGAAATGCCGCGGGTGGATTCGAAGGAGTCGGGTGTTTCCCATTCCAGCGCGATCACGGTGACGTTGTCGCTGCGCGTGCCGCCGCTGCGCAGGGCCCGCTCGACCAGCTCGGGCACGGCTTCGGACACGGGCTGCTGGCTCAGCTGACGCACGATCTCGCTGTCGTCGAGCGTGCCCCACAGGCCGTCCGAGCACAGCATGATCTTGTCGCCCTGCTGCAACGTGATGGGCCCGGTCACATCGAACATCGGCTTGCTCGGCGAGCCCAGGCAGGTGAACAGGATGTTGCGGTTCATCGCCACGGGGTTGTTCGGTTTGGTGCCCTGGTGCTCGCTGTAGGAGTGATCGCGGGTGCGCGTGAGCAGTTCGCCGTCGCGCACCAGGTACAGGCGCGAGTCGCCGCAATGCACCCAGAACGCGCTGGCGCCTTGCACCAAGGCCGCCACGAGCGTCGTGCGCGGCGTGTCGAGCATGCCCTTTTCGCTCGCGTAACGGATGATCTGATGGTGCGCCGCCATCAGCGCGCCGCCCAGAAACGCCGGCGCATCCTTCACGATGGGGCGTGCCTCCTTCTGGTACAGCGCCGAGACGATCTGCAGTGCCAGCTGGGACGCCACCTCGCCCTCCGGATGCCCGCCCATGCCGTCCGCCAGCACGAACAGGCCGGACTCACGGGTGTAGCAATAGCCCATGCGGTCTTCGTTTTTGTCGCGCCCGCCCTTGCGGCTGACCTGGAAGACGGAGAACTTCATTTCGTCCTGGCGCCGAACACCGTCACGTTGCGCAGGTTCTTCTTGGTATCGGTCACGAGGCTGTCAAACTGCAGGCGCACCTTCTCTCCGACGGAAAGCTTGGTGTAACGCCTCTCGTTCTCCCGGCTCAGTTCCTTTTGCAGCGCAAAAACGGACTGCGGACGCGACAGCGGGTCGAGCGACATGCACCACTCCACCACCTCGATGAGATTGTCCGAATACACCCCGCGCAGGCGCGACAGGGCCAGACCGAGACGGTCCTTGTCCAGCCGCTGCGGCGCATCGTTGGGCGGGTAGCCCTGCATGCAGGCATAGATGCAGGCGCCGATCGCGTAGATGTCGGTCCACGGGCCCATGGACGAGTCGCGCCGGTACATCTCGGGCGCCGCGAAGCCGGGGGTGTACATCGGGCGGATGAAGTTGCCCTCTTTCGACAGCACTTCACGCGCGGCGCCGAAGTCGATCATCACCGCCTTGTTGTCGTCGGTGATGAACACGTTGGCCGGCTTGATGTCCAGGTGCAGCATCTTGTGCTGGTGCACGATGCGCAGCCCGCGCAGGATCTCGTCGAACAGCGAGCGGATGGTGGACTCGCGAAACACCTTCTGCTTCTTGAGCTCGCGCGCGGCAATAATGAAGTCCTGCAGGGTCGCGCCCTCCAGGTAGTTCATCACCATGTAGACGGTCTCGTTTTCCCGAAAGAAATTCAGCACGCTCACCACCGAAGGGTGAGAGATCTGCGCCAGCGCACGGCCCTCTTCGAAAAAACTCTTGAGACCGAGCCGGTACAGGGACAGCTTTTCGGGCTGCACTTGAGGCAGCAACTCTCCGGGGCCCCGGGTGGCGAGGGAGGACGGCAGGTATTCCTTGACAGCGACCTGCTGGCCCTCGTTGTCGACGGCGAGGTAAACCAGGCCAAACCCTCCCGCCGATACCTTGCGCACCACCCGATAGCCGCCAATGACGGTATCCGGCGGCAACGGAGCTGGTTTGACCTTTGACATAATTGCGGGCGGGCGGGCCTGTGACAATCCGGGAGTGAGTGGTTGTTCAAGGCGGCCACGCAACGACCACCAACGAACGCTTTTGCAATGCCAGTTTACAGCATGACAGGGTACGCGAGCGCTCAGCGCAGCGCCGGCGCGACCGCCGCCGAGTCCGACTCGAAAGGCCCGGCGCCGGTGCGCCTCGGGCTCGAAATCCGCTCTGTCAACAGCCGCTTTCTGGACCTGACCCTGCGCCTGCCCGACGAGCTTCGCCAGCATGAACCGGCGCTGCGCGAGCGGCTGACCGCTGCACTCAAACGCGGCAAGATCGAGGTTCGCGTCGTACTGGGCAACACCGCCTCGAGTCCACTGCCCGAACCGTCCCCGCGTCTGCTGCAGCGCCTGAACGCCCTGCAGGATGGCATACGGGCCTGGCTGCCCGACGCCGCACCGCTCGGCGTGGCCGACGTCATCCGCCTGTCTGGCACCGAGAGCGCGTCCGATACCGACTGGAGCGGGGCGGTGACGGAACTGGCGGGCACGGCCTTGCAGGCGCTGCTGGCCGCCCGGGAGCGCGAAGGCGCCCGACTCGCCGCGATGCTGCTCGGGCACCTGGCCCAACTGCGCGAACTGACCCGGCAGGCAGGCCCGCTGGTGCCTGCGGCGGTTGAACAGCAGCGCAGCCGATTCCTGCAGCGCTGGCATGACGCGATGGCGCTTGCCGAAGGCACCGCGCCGCCCGAAGCGGCGCAGGACCGCGCCCTGACCGAGGCCACGGCCTTCGCCATCCGGATCGACGTCGCCGAGGAGTTGACCCGGTTGGCATCGCATCTGGATGAGATCGAGCGCTTGCTGAAAAAAGGCGGTGAAATCGGCAAGCGGCTGGACTTTTTGATTCAGGAGTTGCACCGCGAGGCCAACACGTTAGGCTCGAAATCGGCGACTCTGGAACTCACGCATGTCTCCGTCGATATGAAGGTGCTGGTCGAACAGATGCGCGAGCAGGTGCAGAATATTGAGTAAAACTACATTATTGATAGCATATTACCCATAACCCACATGGACTATCCCGGTAATTTGTTCGTCGTCGCCGCTCCCAGCGGAGCGGGTAAATCCAGTCTCGTGAAGGCCTTGATGGAGCTCGACGCGCGGGTGCTGCCCTCGGTGTCGCACACGACGCGGGCGCCGCGCGGCCAGGAAAAGCACGGCAGGGAATACTTCTTCGTCTCCCAGGCGGAATTCGACGCGATGATTTTGAACAGCGCCTTTGTCGAATGGGCGAATGTGCACGGTTTTCGCTATGGGACATCCAAGAAGGCCATCGAGGAGCGGATCGCCCAGGGCGCCGACGTGATCCTCGAAATTGATTTCCAGGGCGCGGTGCAGATCAAGAAAACCTTTGCCAACGCCGTGCTGATCTTCATCCTCCCGCCCAGTTGGGAAGAACTGCGCGCACGCCTGGAGCGCCGCGGCGAAGACTCGCCGGAGTCTGTCGAGGTGCGGATGAAGAATGCGGCCGTGGAGGTGGCGCAGGCGCACGAGTTCGACTTCGTTATAATCAACGAGTTGTTCGAGCGCGCCCTGTTCGACCTGAAAGCGATCGTGCACGCGCAACGGCTCAAATTCTCGGTGCAGCGCCGCGCGCGTGCCGACACCTTCCAGACACTTCATATTTCATAGATCACCGGAGAGCTTCATGGCCCGCATCACCGTCGAAGATTGCCTGCTGCAAATCCCGAACCGTTTCCAGCTGGTGCTGGCGGCCACCTACCGCGCCCGCATGCTGAGCCAGGGCCACGCCGCCAAGATCGAGAGCAAGAACAAGCCGGGCGTGACCGCGCTGCGCGAAATTGCCGCAGGCAAGATCGGGCTTGAAATGCTCAAGAAAGTTCCGAGCTGAACGCGCCTTGATCGCTCCCTAAAAAGCACCGCGACCCGGTGCTTTTTTTCTGCCCGGTCGCGCGATGGCGCGCGCCGCGCTACAGTTAGGGGATGGGCGCCGTGCTTACCCTCAACCCTGCCGCGGGCGGCAGGGCTTCGACTGGCCAGAACGCTAGCGAAGCCGGCGTGGCCGCGGCGAATGCGGCGGCCGCCAGCTTTGCCGGGCTCACCGCCCGGCTCGACTATCTGGAAGCCTCCGAGGTCGAGCAGGTCCGGCTGGCCTATCGCTTCGCGGACCAGGCCCATCTCGGGCAAATCCGCAACAACGGCGAACCCTACATCACGCATCCGATTGCCGTGGCGGCCCGCTGCGCCGAATGGAAGCTGGACGCGCAGGCCCTGATGGCCGCGCTGCTGCACGATGCCATCGAAGACTGCGGTGTCACCAAGACGGACCTGATCGAACGTTTTGGCGCCCCGGTGGCCGAATTGGTCGATGGGCTGACCAAGCTCGACAAGTTGCAATTCACCACGCGCGAAGAGAATCAGGCCGAGTCGTTTCGCAAGATGTTGCTGGCCATGGCGCGCGATGTACGCGTCATTCTGATCAAGCTGGCGGATCGCACCCACAACATGCGAACCCTGTCGGATGTGCCGCGTGAAAAGTGGAAGCGCATTTCCTCGGAGACGCTGGATATTTATGCCCCGATCGCGCACCGGCTCGGTTTGAACCAGACCTATCGGGAGCTTCAGGACCTGGCGTTCAGCCATTTGCGCCCCTGGCGCTACGGCGTGCTGTCCAAGGCCGTGGCCAAGGCGCGCAGCCGCGGGCGCGACCTGATCCAGAAAGTGCAGCGCGAGGTGGAGGCCGTATTCGCCGCGGCGCAGATGCAGGTGCGCGTGTTCGGGCGCGAAAAGAGCCTGTATTCGATCTACAGCAAGATGACGGACAAGCACCTGAGCTTTGCCCAGGTCACCGACATCTATGGCTTTCGGGTGATCGTGTCCGATATTCCGGATTGCTACAAGGCGCTGGGTGTCTTGCACCAGTTGTACAAACCCGTTCCCGGCAAGTTCAAGGACCATATCGCCATTGCCAAGGTGAACGGCTACCAGTCGCTGCACACCACGCTGGTCGGCCCCTCGGGCGTCAACGTCGAATTCCAGTTGCGCACGGAAGGAATGAACGTGGTGGCCGAGTCCGGCATCGCCGCGCACTGGCTGTACAAGGCCAGCGAGCCGGGCGACGCCAACGCGGAACGCCTGGGATCCCAGTGGCTGCAGTCGCTGCTCGAAATCCAGTACGAGACGCACGATGCGGCGGAATTCTGGGACCACGTCAAGGTCGACCTGTTTCCCGACGCGGTCTATGTGTTCACGCCCAAAAGCCAGATCATGGCGTTGCCCCGCGGCGCGACGGTGGTCGATTTTGCGTACGCCATCCACAGCAATGTGGGCGACCGCACCGTGGCGGCCAAGATCAACGGCGAGCAGGTTCCCCTGAGGACCGAATTGCAAAATGGCGACGTGATCGAAGTCATCACCGCGCCGGTGTCGGCGCCGAACCCCGCGTGGCTCGGGTTCGTGCGGACCGGCCGGGCACGCTCCAAGATACGGCACCATCTCAAGACCCTGGCTTACGCCGAGTCGCAGGGATTGGGGGAGAAATTGCTCACCCAGGCTCTGCGCGCGGAAGGCATGGAGAAGTTGCCCGAGAATGACGCGGCGCATCAAGCCATCTGGGACAAGTTGCTGCGCTTCACCGGCAGCCGCAACCGCGAGGAACTGCTGACCGATCTGGGTCTGGGCAAAAGAATTGCGAGCATCGTGGCCAAGCGCCTGATGACCCTGCTCAGCGAAAGCGGCGAAAAGCCGGATGCTGTCCTGATGACCCGCGAGCGCTACACGGCCCATGACCATGTGTCGCAGGGAGCCGTCACCCTGGATGGCAGCGAGAACGCGTCGGTCCAGTTCGCCCTGTGCTGCCGGCCGGTCCCGGGCGACGACATCGTCGGCTATCTCGGGCGCGGCGAGGGCCTGGTGGTGCACACCGCCGACTGCGCGGTGGCCCAGCGCCTGCAGCACAAGGACAGCGAGCGGTTCATCACCGTGAGCTGGTCCGACGAGCCGGTGCGCACCTTCGAGACCAGCATCGTCACGACGGTGCACAACGGCAAAGGTGTTCTGGCCCGGGTCGCTGCGGCGCTGGCCGCGGCGGAGGCGGATATCACCCACATCGACATGAGCGATGAAATTGCCCAGGATGCGACCGATTTGCGCTTTGTGATTGCGGTGCGCGATCGCACGCACCTGGAGTCGGTCCTGCGCAACTTGAAGCGCACCCCTTCGGTCTTGAGGGTGGTGCGGGCCATCCCCAGCGCCTGACGCGGTGTCTCAGGATGCGGCCGGGTAGCGCACGGCCAGAATTTCCAGTTCATGCACCCCCGAGGGTGTCGTCAGTTTGACCATATCTCCCTCCCGGGCCTTCAGGAACGCCCGGGCAATCGGTGCTATCCAGCTCACCTGCCCCGCCGAGCTGTCCGCTTCATCGATGCCGAGAATCGTGACCGAGCGTTCGGCGCCGGCCGCATCCGCGTAAGTGACGGTCGCCCCGAAAAAGACCTGGTCGCTGCCAAGGTGGACGCCTGGATCGGTCACCTCGGCAATCTCCAGCCGCTTCGTCAGGAAACGGATACGCCGATCGATTTCACGCAGACGTTTCTTGCCATACAGATAGTCGCCGTTTTCCGAGCGATCCCCGTTGCGGGCGGCCCAATGCACGGCCTCGACCACCTTGGGTCGTTCGTCATCCATCAACGCCAGCAATTCGGCCCGCAACCGGGCAAAACCCGAAGGCGTGATGTAGTTTTTCCCGCCCGCGGGCAACGGCGCCGGCAAGGGGTCGTCGTCGTCCTGATCTGACTCTTTCGTAAATGCCTTGTTCATGGTGGCTCCAGGAACAACGAAAAAGCCCGCAATCATGGATTGCGGGCTTATGAATTGGTGCGGCTGGCAGGAATTGAACCCACGACCCCTTGGTTCGTAGCCAAGTACTCTATCCAACTGAGCTACAGCCGCGCAGCAGAGAATTCTAGCACGGCCGAGCGCAGCCCCGCGCCCCGCCTATCGTGTGCCCAGCGAGTTCAGCTGTGCTGCATTCAGTCCGCTGTACATGTTCATCACCTTGTACATGCCCAGGCTGTTGGTGCTGGCGTTGATCACGGTCTGGCTCTGTATTTGCTGGTTGTTCAAGGTATTCTGGATGAACGTGCCCAGCGACGCGCCATTGATCGGAGCAGAAGTCACCGTGGCGCTGCCCACGGTAGTGCTCCCCGTGCCGGCCCCCGGCGCCGTCGTGTTCACGGTAAGCGGTCCCGGTGAAACGGAACTCGCGGCGACGGTTGTGGATGATGGCTGAACGGTGTTGCCGGGGCCGTTTTGCACCAGGTTGAAGCGACCCACCTGCTGATTGACAAGGGCGGCCTGCGCCGGCGTGATCATGCTCAGATTGGGAATGTTGAACGAGGTCGTGACAATCAGGCTGCCGTTGATGGCAACGGACCGTGTAATGCCGAACGACACCAGCAGCCCCGCGCCCAGATCGAAGCCGCCCCGCATGCTGTCCAGTGTCCGGTTGCTGGCGGCCATCCATACTTCACTGTGCTGCCCAAGATTCACGGCGGCCTGCGCCGCCAAAGGAACACCGGTCAGCAGACAGGCACTTGCGAGCACACACGGGAGCGCGCTGGTGCGGTGCAAACGAAATGTCAGGTATTTCATCAGAATGCTCCCTGGCCCAGCTTGGGCAGCGTGATGCCGCCCAACCCGGCCCTGTCGATCCCCGCGCTCAGCGGCGAACGAGGCGCCGCGCGCCAATCCGCCGCAAGGTTGAATCTGGCCTTGTCCATCCGGTTATGGATGACAAACAGCAGATGGCTTTCCCAGATCGCCTCGAACGCCGCGCGGGGCATCGCGCGCGTGCCCCGCGCCGGATCCCCGATCAGCACCCGGTCGGCATGCAATCCCTTGATCACCACGAAATGATGGTAGCCATTCTGGTTGATCAGCACGATCGCCGGGATGCGCGCTTCACTGAGCTTGTCCAGCGGCTGATTGAAGCCGTCGGCATCGAACCCGTGGTCCGCCAGGAAGCGCTTCATGTCGAGCAACGAAAAGCCTTCCCGCTGGATTTTGGCCTGGTCACCGTGCGCATACATCTCGTCGAACACGGCGCGTTCGGTGATCGGGTAACCGTATTGATACGTCAGCAGCGTGGCGATCGCCGCCGAACCGCAGCTGAAATCGTATTGCTGCAGCAAGGTGCTCGCCTGGCGCTCCTGCTTGATGCTGGTGACCGGCATGGCGTAGTCACCGCCGCCCATGCTCGGCAGGTCGATCCGAGGCGCTGGAATCTGCGCATGGCACACCCCCGCTACCAGGGCGGCCAACAGGAAAGCACGCATGAACCGCTCCCGCTTACTTCAACTGCAGATTCAGCGTGACGGCGTTCTGGATCAGAACGTTGGCGCCGGTGTTCTGGATCACCACCGGAATGCCGCTGAGGTTCGCAAACGAGCCACCACCGATCGCATTCGTGCCCGTCACCACCTGGCTCGCGGAGTTCTCCGCCGTGACGCCAGACAGCGTCGTGTTCGTGAGGGTCAGGTCGCCGCCGCGATGGCTGGCCAACGCAGTGCCATTGACCGGATAGCCGAAGCTGACCGCGCTGTCCGCCCCCGCAGCCTCGGCGGCCGCCGGGGTCTGGGCAGTTGCGGGTGCCGGCACCAGCGCGGGCAGCACCGCGAGGAAAAACAAAGAGTAGCGCAATAAACGCATGATGGCTCCCCTTTTCTGATCCGCACTGGGCTCGAACGCTCGTCACCCGGCCATGAAGCACCTCCAGGAAGTGCTCCATGACCTGATGCGGAGCTCCGCCGCGCTCAGTGAACAGCCAGATTCGCCATCACGTTCACGCTTTGCTGCACCAGCGACGACATGCCGCTGTTCTGGCTGGCCATCATGATGCCCGCGGCGGACTGTCCGACACTGCTCATGCTGTTGGACATGTTGAAGGCCCCGGCGTCCGCTGCGTTCAAACCACCGTTGCCGCCCGTACCGCCCTGGCCGACACCGCCCGCGCCACCGGCAGCCATGTTGGTACCGCCGCTGCCCGCCCCACCCATACCGCCCGTGCCACTGCCGCCGTTACCACCGTTGCCGGCAGAACTGCCACCGTTGGTCGCGCTACCGTTGGTCGCGCTGCCATTGCTCGCCAGGCCGGCACCTTCTCCAGTGCCGGCCCCGCCGGTGCGAGTGCCACTGCTGCCGCCTGCGCCTGCAAGACCCACACCCAGCCCGCCACCGCTCCCACCGCCAGCGCCGTTTCCACCATTGCCATTGCTGTTGCCGCCGCCGCCGCCCAAGAGGCTGCCCCCATTGCCGCCATTGCCGCTGCGCGCGCCGCCGCTGCCACCGCTGCCGCCGCCGCCCAAGCCGGCACCCAAAGCCCCAGCCTGACCACCAGCGTTGTCGCCACTTGCACTGCCCCCACCGCCGAGGCCAACCCCGACCCCCAAGGCTCCACCGTTACTGGCACCTCCGTTGGTCGCACTGCCGTTGGTGGATCTCGCGGACGCACCCACCGCACCGTTGCCCACGGCGCCGTTGCCGCCTGTGCCAGAGCCCGAGGCCGACCCACCATTCCCCGTGCCACCGTGCCCGCCATTCCCTGTGCCGCCGTTGGCACTACCCAAATTGATCGCGGCATTACCGATGTTGTGTACAGAGTTGCCAGTGACCGTGCCGGTCAGTTCACTCTTGGCCACCGCCGTCGTCTTGTTGAAGGCGTTGGAGAAGGAGCCCCACGAATCGCTGAGCGCCGCCGAATTGTTGCTGGCGCTCGCCGCACTGGTGTCCAGTTTCGCATTTACCTTGACTTTCACATTGGTATGGTTATTGGTCGTCGTCGTGGTGTTCGCGTTGCTTCCGAAGACCGTGTCCTGATCGACGCCGTTGGCGAGCGCGACTCCGCTGAAGCCGAACGCAATGACAATGGCAGAGGCCAATAATGTCTTTTTCATACCATCTCTCCTTGAAGTGAATGACGTTGAGGTTACGGTTTGAGTCGCGCAATGTGCCACCCAACAGGTAATCTGCATAATTCGTGCCATCGGACTGCAATGTGGCGGACCATTCAGTCCCCCATTAGGGAAGGCAGACACTCGCCGGCGCGCCTCCTGACGTGGCGTCATTCATGGCGTGAAAAAGTCGGCACTTTTGCAGGCGAAGTGTCACGTTTCGTTGACAGTCTTTTTCGACCACGGGGGCATTGGCGGCGCGGCAACACGCTGAAAAAGACGAATTGCGCATTCCTCAACGTGCAAAGCCGGGCGCAGCAACCGTATCGCTCGCGTGACACCTCCAAAGAAGCCCGGCTGATCGATTTCGGCGCCCTGCCTGCACATCGCTACGCAATGCGGCACACGCGCCCATTCCGATTCTCTTTTTGATGCATTCTCAAAGCTGCATCAATCCTGTGACAGCGCGGCAAACACCTGGCGACCGCAGTCTTCGGGTACCGGCTTGCCCCGTAGTGGCCCCTGAGGGGGTGCAGCACCGGTATATTTACTTTTTGATTCAAATTTCAAAATTACTTACATTTGCAAATTTTCATCATCAATTCACGAAAACATGCGGGCGGCCGGCCCTTGACAAAGCGAGTCGCCGGCAGCGTGAGACCTGCAACTCGCCAAAGCAAGACGAAAAAGTCTCCGGAAATCAGGCTTGTGGCTCCAGCGATCGCGGCAAGCGAGTGTGGTGCCCGACGGCGCATCGATGGCCGAGGCCATCGATGCGTGCGAGATCCGCGCATGGCACACCTCCTACACCCTCCCCTGTTTAGGGGATGGTGCAACACAGGGGCTTCAGTAGGCTCTGTGCAGGAGGTCCGCCATGCACAACAAAAGTCTGCGGCTCAGGCCCGTGGCCCTGCTCGCGTATTCCACTCTGGCGTTATCCGGCGCTGTCGCGCAGGCTCAAAGCGTGGCATCGCCACCGGGAAGCTCCGCCGCACAACTCGACACGCTGCAACAGCAGTTGATCGAGCAAGGCCGACAAATCGATGCACTCAAACGCGAGACCGCCGAACAGGAGCGAAAGTATCAGGCGCTGCGACGCGCCTTGAGGCAACAAGCCAGGGACGCCCAGCCCGGGGAGGCGGCGCAGGCGCCCAATGCGCAAAGTGCCGAAGACAACCAACAGCACCCAGTGCAGGTCGGTACCGCGCCCAGCCAGGAAGCGCAACCCCCGGTTGAGGTTCCCCGGCTGTTCGAGCAGCCTGGCATCCTGACACCAAAGGGCAAATTTGTACTGGAGCCTTCGCTCGAATACAGCTATTCGTCCACCAACCAGGTTTCGGTGATCGGCTACACCATTATCCCGGCGCTGGTCATCGGGCTGATCAACATCCAGCAGGTCAAGGACAGCATCACCACCGCGTCGTTGACCGGCCGCTATGGCCTGACCAACCGGATGGAAGTGGAAGCGAAGATTCCCTATGTCTACCGTTCAGACTCGTCCGTTGGAAACCCGCTCGGCGTAGGTTCGGCCTCGGAGAGCGTATTCGACACCAGCGGCAAGGCGATTGGCGATATCGAGATGACCGCGCGCTACCAGTTCAACGAAGGCAGCGCTACCAAACCCTATCTGATCGGCTCCCTGCGCTTCAAGACAAGAACCGGAAAGGACCCGTTCGAGGTGATCACCGACTGCGTGACCAGCTGTCTTGGCAATACCGCCGGAACCGGCCTGCCGCTGAATCAGCCGACCGGATCGGGGTTCTATTTGCTGCAGCCGGCGTTGACCTGGCTGTTCCAGTCTGATCCGGCCGTGTTCTTTGGCACCGTGAGCTATGCACACAACTTCGCGCGCAACGGCGTCAGCCTGAATCTGCTGGGAGGGCAGCAGGAATTCCTGGGCACCGTCAAGGCCGGCGACATCATCGGCGCGAACTTCGGCATGGGACTGGCGCTCAACGACAAGGCCGCCTTCAGCGTCGGCATCGACGTGAACTCGGTGGGGCGCACACTGGAAAACGGCGCGCCGGTCACGGGGTCGGTGCGGGTGGTCCTGGCGAAGCTGCTGTTCGGGTTTTCTTATCGCTACAACGACAGGACCAATCTGAACTTCACGGTGGGCGCAGGTCTGACGCGCGACACACCGGACCTGACCTTGAACCTGCGCGTTCCCTTTTCGTTCTAGAAACGCCGCCATGCAACCATCCAAGATCTTCTGTCTGACATTGGGCAACGGGCCGTCCACGGTGGAAGACCACCTGCGCGCCCAGAATTGGGACATCGTGTTGGCGACGGACCTGACGACAGCCCGTCAGATCATCGCCGGCAACCACTTCATGACGTGCATCCTGGTGCTCCATCAGGTTGCCCCCGATCTTGCCGACAAAGTCGAGGCGTGCCTGAAGGCCTCCAGATCATCCGAGTGGGTGGGCGTGTTTCCGATGCAGGCACTGGAATCTCCCGCTTTTCGCGACCTGATCATTGATGGCTTCTTCGATTACCACACGCACCCCGTTCATCTGGACTACCTGACCGAGACGCTGATGCATGCGTGCGGACGCGCGACATTGCGCGAAGGTCAGGACCAACACCGGCGCTGCGTCGAACAAATGGGCATGGTGGGTCAAAGCGCGGCTGTCGAGCTGCTGCGCTCGCAAATCAAAAAGGTGGCGAGCACCAATGCACCGGTGCTGATCAGCGGGGAAAGCGGCAGCGGCAAAGAACTCGCGGCGCAGGCGATTCACCAGTCCTCTCCTCGCGCGCGCGGGCCGTTTATCGCGGTCAATTGCGGCGCCATTGCACCCAGCCTGATCCATTCGGAACTGTTCGGACACGAGCGCGGATCATTTACCGGTGCCTCCACAGAAAAGCGCGGGTTGATTGAGATGGCCAACGGGGGAACCATTTTTCTGGACGAAATCGGCGATCTGCCGCGTGAATTGCAGACGAACCTGCTGCGCTTCCTGCAGGAAAAAACCATTAACCGGGTCGGTGCCACGCGCACACTGCAAGTGGACGCCCGGGTCGTGGCGGCCTCGCATGTGGACCTGGCCGAAGCCGTGTCCTCGGGTCATTTCCGAGAAGACCTTTTTTACCGCCTGAACGTGCTGACCCTTGCGGTGCCTCCGTTGCGCGAGCGCAAGGAGGATGTGCCGATGCTGGCCCAGCATTTCTACCAGCGCTGCACGGCCGACAAAAAAAGCAGGGTGGAAGGCTTTGCCAAACAGGCGATCGCCGCGATGATGGCCTATGACTGGCCGGGCAACGTTCGCGAACTGTTCAACAGGGTGCAGCGCGCCGTGGTGATGACGGACCGGCGCATGATCGCGCCGGCGGACCTGGGTCTCGCCATTGAAGAAGGCCCGGGCAGCGTCGGCCTGGACACCGCCCGCACCATGGCCGAGCGCGACGCGATCTACGTCACTTTCAACCGGGTCGGGCGCAACGTGACGCACGCCGCGCGCGAGCTGGGAGTCTCGCGGATGACGCTGTACCGCCTCATGGAAAAACACGGCATTGCCCTGGGTGCAGGATAGGCCGCGTGGCGGCGCACCGGGAATCTGGTAGGGCGTGAAGGACTTGAACCTTCGACCAAAGGATTATGAGTCCTCTGCTCTGACCAACTGAGCTAACGCCCCAGACGGCGTCCATTGTAAGAGGCTACTTGTTGTGGCTCAGCGCATTGCTCACCAGCCTGGAGGTGATGTCCACGATCTGGATCATGCGGTCGTAAGGCATGCGGGTCGGGCCGATCACCCCCAGCGTGCCCACGATCTGCCCGTCGACTTCGTAAGGGGCACTGACAATCGAGAGCTCCTCGAAGGGGACGACCTTGCTCTCGCCGCCGATGTAGATTCGCACGCCCTCGGCACGGCTGGAGATATCCAGCAGCCGCATCAACTGGGTCTTTTGTTCGAACAACTCGAAGGCGCGGCGCAATTGCCCCATGTCGCTGGAAAAATCACTGACAGCCAGCAAATTGCGCTCGCCCGAGATCACGACTTCGTCCTGCGATTCCGTCAGGGCTTGTGAGCTGATGGTGACGGCCGCCTGCATCAGCGCGGCGATTTCACCGCGCAGCGTCTCCACTTCCTGCTGCAGCCGCTCGCGCACCTGCTCGATGGCCAGGCCCGCGCAATGTGTGTTCAGGTAATTGGCGGCCTCGAGCAATTGCGCCTGCGTGTAGTCGGATTCGGTAAAAATCACCCTGTTCTGTACGTCGCCATCGGGTGACACGATGATGACGAGCAGGCGTTTTTCCGACAACCTCAGGAACTCGATGTGCCGGAACACCGAGGTTCGGCGCGGGGCCATCACCACCCCAACGAAATGCGACAGACTGGACAGCAACTGCGCCGCGCTGGCGATCACTTTTTGCGGCTGGTCCTGCGCCAGGCTCGGCGCGGACAAATGGCCGGGCTGGGTCGTGAGCATGGTGTCCACGAACAGCCGGTAGCCGCGCGCGGTCGGAATGCGGCCGGCGGAGGTGTGCGGACTCGCGATCAGCCCCAGATCCTCCAGATCGGACATCACATTGCGGATGGTGGCCGGGGACAAATCCACGCCGGAGGCCCTGGACAGGGTGCGTGAACCGACAGGCTGTCCCTCGGCGATATAACGCTCGACCAGAGCTTTCAACAACAACTTGGCGCGATCGTCGAGCATGCGGTCATTTTAATGATGTAATTTACCGATGAAGCCAAAATTCCGCCGTGTGGCGCTGATCGGCAAGTACCCGGGCGCGGGCCCTGGCGCAATGCCTGAATCCTCGCGCCAGGTGCTGGATGAGATCGCCCATTTTCTGGGCGAGCAGGGCTGCGAGGTCGCGCTGGAGCACGACACGGCACTGAACACCGGCCTGGACCGGTATCCGGTGCTGGACGCTGCCGCGATCGGCGCCGACTGCGACCTGGGCCTGGTGGTGGGTGGTGACGGCACCATGCTGGGCATCGGGCGGCGACTGGCTTGCTACGGTGTTCCCCTGATCGGCATCAACCAGGGACGCCTTGGCTTCATCACCGATATTCCGCTGGAAAATTACCAGGGCGCGCTGGTCCCGATGCTGCGCGGCGAATACGAGGAAGACCACCGCAGCCTGATACATGCCAGGGTCATGCGGGGCGGCCAGTGCGTGCTCGACGCGCTGGCCATGAACGACGTCGTCGTGAACCGCGGAGCCACGTCGGGCATGATGGAACTGCGGGTCGAGGTGGACGGTCATTTCGTGGCGAACCAGCGTGCCGACGGGTTGATCATCGCCACGCCGACCGGCTCGACCGCATACGCCCTGTCGGCGGGCGGTCCCTTGCTGCATCCGTCCATCCCGGGTTGGCTGCTCGTTCCGATCGCCCCGCATAATTTGTCAAATCGACCTGTAGTCCTCGCCGATCAAGCGGAAGTTACTATTGAAATAGTAGCAGGCCGGAACGCCAGCGCGAACTTCGACATGCAATCGCTGGCCTCGCTGCTGCTCGGCGACCGCATCATCGTGCAACGCTCGCAGCACCGCGTGCGCTTTTTGCATCCGCAAGGATGGAGCTACTTCGACACGCTGCGCAAAAAACTGCACTGGAACGAGGGAGGCTCCTGACCGTGGCCCTCAGACGCCTGACGCTGCGCGACTTCGTCATCGTGCATGAACTGGAACTTGATCTGGCCGACGGTTTTACGGTGCTCACCGGGGAAACCGGGGCCGGCAAATCCATTCTGGTCGACGCGCTGCAGTTGGCGCTGGGCGCGCGCGCCGACGCCGGCGTGGTGCGCGAGGGCGCCGGCCGCACCGATGTGTGCGCCGAATTTGACGGCGCGCCGGGCCTGGACGGCTGGTTGGGCGAGTCGGGCTTCGATGGGTCGGATACCCTGCTGTTGCGCCGTACCGTCGATTCGCAGGGCAAGAGCCGCGCCTGGATCAATGGCAGCCCCGCCACCGCCGCGCAGTTGCGCGATGCGGCCGAGCGCCTGCTCGACATTCACGGCCAGCATGCGTGGCAGACCCTGACGCGACCGGAGTCGGTGCGGCGCCTGCTCGATGCCTACGCGGGCATCGGCACCGACACCCTGGCCAAACTCTGGGCGCGCTGGCGCGAGGCCCAAAAGACGCTGGCGGACGCCCGCGCCGCCCAGGACACCCTGCAACGCGAACGCGAACGCCTGAGCTGGCAGATTGGCGAGGTGGACAAGCTCGCGCCCGCGCCCGACGAATGGGACGAACTCAATTCGAATCACACCCGCCTGTCCCACGCGCAGGCACTGCTGGAGGCAGCGCAGACAGCATTGAGCGCGCTGGAAGACGAGGAATCAGGGGCCCTCACAGGGCTGGCGCGGTCCCACTCGACGCTACAAAGCCAGGAGCATGTTGAACCGGAATTCATTGGGCTAACCGAGGTTTTGGCGTCCAGCATCGCGCAAACCGAGGATGCCGTGCATTCGCTGCACGCCTATCTGCGCAAAACCGACCTGGATCCACAGCGCCTGGCGGAGCTCGATGCACGCATGTCAGCGTGGCTGTCGCTGGCGCGGCGCTACAAGCGCATGCCGGCCGAGCTTCCCGCATTGCTGGCGTCGTGGAACGATGAACTGGACCGGCTGAATGCGGCCGCTGATCTGGCCGCACTGGAGGTGGCCGAACACGAAGCGGGTGCCGCTTACCTGGCCGAGGCGCGCGCCCTGTCCAAGGCGCGCGGCAAGGCGGCTCCGCGACTGGCGACGGCCATCACGCAGGCGATGCAGGGGCTGGGCATGCAGGGCGGCGTATTCGAGGTCGCGCTGCAAAAGGCCGAGCGTCCCATGCAAGGCGGGCTCGAGGAGGTCACGTTCCTGGTGGCTGGCCACGCCGGCACGACACCGCGTCCGGTGGGCAAGGTTGCTTCCGGCGGCGAGCTGTCGCGCATTGCGCTGGCGATTGCCGTGACCACCAGCCGTTTGGGAGTCGCCCAGACACTGATCTTCGACGAGGTTGACTCGGGCGTCGGCGGTGCCGTGGCGGAGACCGTGGGACGCCTCATGAAGCAGCTCGGACGTGATCGGCAAGTGCTGGCCGTGACGCATCTGCCGCAGGTGGCGGCATGTGCCGATCATCACCTGGTGGTCGCGAAACAGCAGGGCGCGGCGGGTGCGTTCAGCACGGTCACGCCGGTGGTCAACGAACAGCGCGTGGCCGAGGTGGCGCGCATGCTCGGCGGCGAACACCTGTCCCACACGACGCTGGCGCATGCCCGGGAAATGCTCGAGACCAGCGTGACCCGGGCCGGACCAAGATCATGACCACGGAAGTCGTTCTCATCACCGGGATGTCGGGCTCGGGCAAGTCGGTCGCACTGCACGCCCTGGAAGACGCGGGTTACTACTGCGTGGACAATCTTCCGCCCGAGCTGCTGCAGGCCTTTGTCGCGCTGGAGCAGCAGCACCGTGCGGGACGGGTGGCGATCGCCATGGACGTCCGCAGCGCCGCCTCGCTGCCGCAGGTGCCCGCGCAGCTGGCGGCGCTGCGCCGACAGGGCGTGCAGCTCATCTCGCTGTTTCTGGATGCCACCACCGATACGCTGGTGCGTCGCTTTTCGGAAACGCGGCGCATGCATCCGCTGACGCGCCCGGGCGACGGCAACGCGCTGGACGACCGCAAGCGCGCGCTGGTCGAAGCCATCGAACTGGAGCGCGATCTGCTGGCGGATTTGCGGGCGCAGGCGCATGTGATCGATACCAGCATGATCCGCTCACCCCAGCTGCAGGGATATGTCAAATCGTTGATTTCGGCGACCGCCAGCCAGCTCACGCTGGTGTTCGAGTCATTTGCCTTCAAGCGCGGCATACCGATCGACGCCGACTATGTGTTCGATGTGCGCATGCTGCCGAATCCGCACTACGAGCCGTCGCTACGCGAACTCACCGGTTGCGATGAGCCGGTCGCCGCTTTTCTGGGGCAGCAGCCCGAGGTCACCCGGATGCTGGGCGACATTGCGCATTTTCTCGATACCTGGCTGGGCGCCCTGGTACGGGATCATCGCAGTTACGTCACCGTGGCGATCGGCTGCACCGGGGGCCAGCACCGCTCGGTTTATCTGGTGGAGCGGCTGGCCGACCACTTCGCCGCGCAATCGGCCACCCTCAAACGCCACCGCGAGCTGACGGCCGCTTGAGCACTGCTTGCAGTGCAGCTCAAGCCCGGCTCAACAAAGTGCGGATCGGTGCCGGCAGCCCCAGTGCC
>SCRU01000182.1 GCA_004323695.1 Burkholderiaceae bacterium | reverse complement strand
AGGTCAACAATAGGGGTATAACTCTCGTGATTGAAGACCACAGATCACTTGGGGAGGCTGGTCCCACCAGTGTGTAACAGACCCGTGCGCTGGCAAGTACCGTGAGGAGACGAGAAGTGAGAGCGCAACCCAAAACAGCCAAGGCTTCGGCCAAAGTCAAAAAGCCGGCCGCCAAGGCCCGGCCAGTCGTGAGGACCTCCAAGGCGGCTGAAAAGCCAACGGCCCGGGTCGCCAAGCCGGCCGCGCGCAAGGTGGTTGCGCCTTCGGGGGCGCGCAAGTCCGTTCATGCTGGGGCGGCCACAAAGGCCGCTTTGGCCAAAAAGACCGTCGCGGTGGCGCCCGTGAAGGTCGCTGCCAAGTCAAAATCCGCCCGGGCGTCGGCTCCGGCGCCCGTCAAATCCAACCACAAGCCGGCCGCAAAAGTGACCAAGTCGGTCGAAAAACCATCGATCACCGCTGCTGTGGCTGCCAAATCAGTCAAATCCTCCATGCCCACCTCCGTCGTGACTCCGGCGCCAGCGCCCAAACGCTCGTCCAGGCTTGCCCAATTGACCGTTCCCTCGATGGCGCCCACGGTCGCGTCGACCGCTGCCAAATCGAGCTATTCGCAAACCGCATCGGCGCCCGTGTACACCCCTGCGCCTCATGTGGCCGCGCGCAAGGACCCCAAACTGTCGAACAATTGGAAAACCAGGCCCGCGGAGCAACTCAGCGATGAAGAGGTCATCGCCATGCCCGATTCGGAATACATGAATGAAAAGCAGATGGCGTTTTTCCGGCTCAAGCTGCTGCAGCTCAAGATGGATATTCTCAGCAGCGCGGGCGAAACCACCGAGCACCTGCGTGCCGACACCGTGGTGGTTCCGGACCCGGCCGATCGCGCCACGATCGAGGAAGAGCACGCACTTGAGTTGCGCACGCGCGACCGTGAACGCAAGTTGCTCAAGAAGATCGAGCAATCGATTCAGCGAATCGATGCCGGTGACTATGGCTATTGCGACGAGACGGGCGAACCCATCGGCGTGCCGCGACTGCTGGCCAGGCCCACGGCCACCTTGTCGCTGGAGGCGCAGCAGCGGCGCGAACTCAAGCAGAAGATGTTTGGCGACTGAAGCTGTCCTGAGTCAACTGTCATCACCATCAAAGTAGCGACATGCTGAAAGACGATAACGGCGGTTTGCTGTCCAAGGTGGTCAAGTTCGTGCGCAATCCCACGACGAATTGGTCCGACCTCGACCATCAGGAGGTGGACCGCGACAGCACGTACAGCAAGCAGGCGCTCAAGGAGATGATGGAGCGCAAGCGGCGCAACGATTTCGTGCGCAAGCGCGAATTCGACCTGCTGCGCAAGATCCGGCGCCGCGAATCCGTGGCGGGGCAGGACTTTGCGGCGCGCCCTTCCTTCTTCCAGAGCAGCGTTGCGTCCAAACCGGACGACCGTGCTTCGACGCTGAAGAAAATCGACGAAATCGAAGCGCAGATGTCGATGCAGTGGTGGAAAACCAAGAGCGGCAATTCATCCTCGCACGGCAGCAGCGGTTCGGGCGCCGAGAGCTCCCGCAACGCCAGCGTGTCGCCCCCCCTGTCGCCGGCCGCCCGCGCGGCCCACTATGCCGTGACGGACCCTGCGCCACTCGCGCAGCCGCACCAAATGGAGCCGACACTGCCGTCGCCCCTGGTCGCTGATTTTGCGATGTCGCCCGGCGCGCCGGAAGCTGCCCCGGCGAGCAGCTTCGATGACGCCGAGCCGTTGGCGGTCGAGGTGCAGGCGTTTGCCCATGATCCCGAAATCGAGGAGGCCGCCATCCGCTTCGCCAACGGGGATGATGCGGGTGCCGAGGCCGGCTTGCTGGAGGCTTTGGGACCCCAGGGGACGCGAGGCAAGCACGAAGAGACCTGGATGACCCTGTTCGACTTGTATCGGGCGATCGGAGAGCAGGGGCGTTTCGAGGCTAAGGCTCTCGATTTTGCGCAGCAGTTCGAACGGTCCGCGCCGGTCTGGTTTTCGATGCCCGACAAGGTCGGACAAATCGCGGTCCCGGCCGCCGTCGCCAAGCCCGCAGTGCGTGCGGTGAATTGGGCCAGTCCGAGCAGCGTCGGGGTGCAAACCGTGGCGGCACTGAATGCCGCGGTCGCGACGGCGCCTTCTCCCTGGCGCCTGGACTGGACTCGGCTCGCCAGTGTGGAGGAGGCCGCCGCAGCGCCGCTGCGCCAGCTGTTTGCCTTTTGGAGTGCCCAACCGGTACAGTTGCAATTCATTGGGGCCGATCAACTGGACGAGGTGCTCAGGAAGGCCACGCCACAGGGCGACAAGGCGGTTTCCCAGGAATTCTGGCGCCTGCGCATGGAGGTGCTGCGCCTCATGAATCAGGTCGACGAATTCGAGATGGTCGCGCTGACCTACTGCGTCACCTATGAGGTTTCGCCGCCCTCGTGGGAGTCGGTGCACTGCGCCTACAAGACGATCGATGCCGCCGGTGCCGATGTTGCTGGCCGCGCGATCATTGGCGAGATGGCGCAGGAATCTCCGGTATCCACGTTTCCTGGCGAGCTGGGGGATTCGGGTCTGCTGGGCGGAGCCCGCCGGGTCGCGCTGTCCGGGCAGATCGCGGGCGACGCAGCCGGCGTTCTCGAAGGGCTGGACGCCAGGTTGTCGGGTGCCGACGTCATGCTGATCGCTTGTGACAGGTTGATCCGGGTTGATTTTTCGGCGGCCGGAACCTTGCTGAACTGGGCTTCCACACAGCACGCGCAGGGGCGCCGGGTCCAATTCGTCGACGTGCATCGCCTGGTGGCAGCGTTTTTCAATGTCATCGGTATCAATGAAGTCGCCCGCGTGACGGTCCGGCCCGATTGAGGCGGTCCGCGCCCGCCGCAACGGGCCACGCGAATGCTTGTATTCGCCATCCTTACCCCCAGTTGATCGTCATGGAACAATTTCACGGAACTACCATCATCAGTGTCCGTCGCGACACGCCGCAAGGGATGGAGGTGGCGCTCGGGGGCGACGGGCAGGTGACCCTGGGCAATATCGTCGTCAAGGGCTCCGCACGCAAGGTCCGCAGGCTGTACCACGACCAGGTGCTGGCCGGCTTTGCCGGGGCAACGGCGGATGCCTTCACCCTGTTCGAGCGCTTCGAGGCCAAACTGGAAAAGCACCAAGGCCAGCTGGTGCGAGCCGCGATCGAGCTGACGAAGGATTGGCGTACCGACCGGGTGTTGCGCCGGCTCGAGGCCATGCTCGCCGTGGCCGACAAGGACGCCTCGCTCATCATCACCGGCAATGGCGACGTACTGGAGCCCGAGCACGGCATCGTCGCCATCGGGTCGGGCGGCGCTTATGCACAGGCCGCTGCCAAGGCCCTGCTGGACAATACCGGCCTGGCGGCCCGCGACATCGTCAAAAAATCCCTGGAGATCGCGGGCGAGTTGTGCATTTACACCAACATGCACCACACGATCGAAACCTTGACCTGATCCCTCGCGCGGGCCTGCGGTGCAGACAAAAGCCATGTTCCGCGAACCCCGCCGTCACCTGATTAAAAAATGTCCTCCATGACTCCCCAGGAGATCGTCTCCGAACTCGACAACCACATCGTGGGCCAGACCCAGGCCAAGCGTGCCGTGGCGATTGCGCTGCGTAACCGCTGGCGGCGCCAGCAGGTGGAAGAGAACCTGCGCGCCGAGATCACTCCGAAAAACATCCTGATGATCGGCCCCACCGGGGTTGGCAAAACCGAAATCGCGCGTCGGCTCGCGCGGTTGGCCGATGCCCCGTTTATCAAGGTCGAGGCTACCAAGTTCACCGAGGTAGGGTATGTTGGCAAGGACGTGGACTCGATCATCCGCGACCTGGCCGATGTGGCGGTCAAGCAGATGCGCGAAACCGAAATGCGCAAGGTCCGCGCGCGCGCCCAGGATGCCGCCGAAGACCGCATTCTGGACATCCTGATCCCGCCGGCGCGCGCTGGCGATGCGGGTGCCGGCCAAGCCCATCTAACGACGTCCGACAGCACGGCGCGCCAGGTTTTTCGCAAGAAGTTGCGGGAAGGTCAGCTGGGTGACAAGGAAGTCGAGATTGACGTGGCCGATGCCAGGCCGCCACTGGAAATCATGGGCCCCGCCGGTACCGAAGAGATGACCGAACAGCTGCGCGGCCTGTTCAGCCAGTTCGGCAGCCCCAGGCGCAAGAGCCGAAAACTCAAGATCCACGAGGCGATGAAGCTGCTGGTTGATGAAGAGGCGGCCAAGCTCGTGAACGATGAAGACATCAAGTCTCAGGCACTGCACATGGCCGAGCAAAACGGCATTGTGTTCATCGACGAAATTGACAAGGTCGCTTCACGCAGCGAGGCCGGCGGCGCCGAGGTATCACGCCAGGGCGTGCAGCGCGACCTGTTGCCGCTGGTCGAAGGAACCACGGTGTCCACCAAATACGGCGTGGTCAAGACGGACCATATCCTGTTCATTGCCTCCGGGGCCTTCCATCTGAGCAAGCCGAGCGATTTGATTCCGGAACTCCAGGGCCGTTTCCCGATCCGGGTGGAACTCGAATCGCTCTCGGTGCAGGATTTTGAGGCGATCCTGACGCAGACCCACGCGTCTCTGGTCAAGCAATACCAGGCGCTGCTGGCAACGGAAGGTGTCGCCATCGAATTTTCCCCCGATGGCATCACACGGCTGGCGCACACTGCATTCGAAGTGAACGAACGCACGGAAAACATCGGTGCGCGGCGGCTTTCCACGGTCATGGAACGGCTGCTTGACGAGATCAGTTTTGGCGCGACCCGTCTGGGCGGACAGACCATCACCATCGACGCCGCCTATGTGGATGCGCGGCTCAAGGAGCTCAGCGCCGACGAGGATCTGTCCCGCTACATCCTCTGAGAACGCACCAGTGCAACCGGAGATTCACGCGTTACTTTCATAGCTTGCGCTAAGTGCTTAATTTAGAATGATTTTCCGGCGTTGCTGTCTGAAAAACTCCTTCTAAGTCCTTGATTCCATTACAAAATTTTGTCGCAAACCCCCTTGCGACGGGATTTTTTCCTGCTACAGTGCAAAAAAGTGCAATTAAGTGGTGAATAGTGTCTTCAAGGCATCCACTTGATGGCTGATCAACCTAACGAGGGTGTGCTGTCGTGTTTCAAGGGGCTTCGTCTCTGAGTCTGGATGCCAAGGGGCGGCTGTCGGTGCCAACCCGGCATCGCGATGTGCTCATTGCCACGGCTTCGGGTCAGCTCACCATCACCAGGCACCCGCACGGTTGCCTGATGGTTTTCCCCCGCCCTGAATGGGAAAAATTCCGGGAGCGCATTGCCGCCCTGCCCATGGCAGCGCAGTGGTGGAAGCGTATTTTTCTGGGCAATGCGATGGATGTGGAGATGGACGCCACCGGCCGGGTGCTGGTGTCTCCGGAATTACGCGAGGCGACCGGCATGACCCGGGACACCATTTTGCTCGGGATGGGCAATCATTTTGAGCTTTGGGACAAGGCGACCTACGATGCTCAGGAGGCCAAAGAGATACAGGGCGACATGCCGGATGTTTTCAAGGACTTCTCCTTCTGAAGGCTTGCGGTGGATACCCGATGGAAACACACCACCGTTTTGTTGCACGAGGCGGTCGACGCGCTTGTGGGCAACCCGGACGCCTGCTATGTGGACGGCACGTTCGGCCGCGGCGGCCACTCCCGCCTGATCCTCTCGAAACTCTCGCCACGAGGCCGGCTGATGGCCTTCGACAAGGACCCCGACGCGGTGGCCGATGCGGCGGCCATCGACGATCCGCGTTTCTCGATTCGCCACGAGGGGTTCAGACAGATCGTGACCCTCGGCGCAGCCAGCGTGGCCGGTGTGTTGCTGGACCTGGGGGTGAGTTCGCCGCAGGTGGACAACCCGGCGCGCGGTTTCAGTTTCCGCTTCGACGCTCCGCTGGACATGCGCATGGATACCACGCGCGGCGAGAGCGTGGCCGGATGGCTCGCTGGCGCACCAGCTCAACAGATCACGGAGGTGATACGTGACTACGGTGAAGAACGGTTTGCTGGCGCCATTGCAAAGGCGATTGTTGCTCGCCGACAGGAACGGGGTCCAATTTCAACCACCGCCGAGCTGGCCGAACTCGTGGCTGGCGCGGTCAAAACCCGCGAGCCGGGCCAGAACCCTGCGACGCGCACATTTCAGGCTTTTCGGATTTTCATCAACGCCGAGCTTGAAGAGTTGCAACAGGCGCTAGAGGCCAGTCTTCATGCATTGCAACCCGGAGGTCGCCTGGTGGTGATCAGTTTTCATTCGCTGGAAGATCGCATCGTCAAGCGATTCATCACCGGGCACGCGCGCGACGTTTTCGATCGCAGGGCGCCGTTTGCGCCACCCCACGCCATGAAACTCAAGGCGCTGGGCCGCGTCAAACCGGGGGAGGCCGAGTTGGCGGCGAATCCCCGCTCGCGCAGCGCCGTCATGCGCGTGGCGGAAAGGACCGGCACATGAGCGGAGCAGAAGCAGTGACACCGGCGGGGGTTTCGCGATGATGCGCCTGAACCTTGTGCTGCTGCTTGCCGTGCTGGCGACCGCGCTGTATCTGGTGAATACGCAGTACCAGTCGCGCTTGCTGTTCACGGCTCTCGATCGGGCGAACGCCGAGGCGCAAAAACTGGCACAGGATACCGAGACCCTGCAGGTGGAAAAACGCACCCAGGCGGCGCCGGGGCGGGTCGATCAACTGGCCCGTGCCAAGCTGCAGATGCGCCCGGCGTCCCTCGCGATTACGCAGTACGTGACCTATGACCCCAAAGCGGCCAGCGAAAATGGCCACGCCTCGGCTCACGAAAGCACTGCTCCCCAGGGAAGCGGCGCAGGCTCGGCGTCATTGGCAACTGGCGTAACCGCGGCGACGAAGGGTGTGGCCACCGGCAAACAGCCTCCGGGAGCCCCGCGGTGAGCAGAAGCGTTCGGTACGCATCGAGCCCGCTGCTGGCGAGCAGGACGCCCGTGTGGCGCAGCAAATTCATCGTGGCGGCCATCGCGCTGGGATTTGTGGTACTTGCGGCGCGTTCAGCCTACATACAGGTCATCGACAACGCTTTTTTCCTGAAGCAGGGTGAAGTCCGTTTTGCGCGGACCTTGACGCTGCCTGCTTACCGCGGGCGCATTCTGGATCGCAATGGCCAGATACTGGCCTCCAGCGTGCTGGCGCCCAGCATCTGGGCGGTTCCCGAAGATGTCGATCGCGAAAACCCCGCGGTCCGGGCCAAACTGAAGCAAGTGGCCACGCTGCTTGGGATGTCGCAACAGGAGCTCGACAAGAAGCTGAGGAACGACGACAAGACGTTTGTCTGGATCAAGCGCCAGGTGGATCAGCCGATTGCCGCAGCGATTGCCAAGCTTGATGTCAAGGGCATCTATCAGCGCACGGACTACAAGCGCCAGTATCCCCAGGCCGACGCAGCTGCCCAACTGGTCGGCTTTACCAACATCGAGGACAACGGCCAGGACGGCATCGAACTGGAATTCAACAAGCAATTGGCCGGCAAGCCCGGTTCGCGCCGCGTCATCAAGGACCGGTTCGGGCGCGTCGTCGAGGATATCGGCGAGCAGGTGGCGCCCATCGAGGGCAAGGACATACAGCTGAGCATCGACGGACAGGTGCAATTTTTTGCCTACCAGAAGCTGCGCGATGCGGTGGTGAAGGCCAAGGCCGAGTCCGGCAGCATCGTCGTGATCGACGCGGTCACGGGCGACTTGCTGGCGATGGCGAATTACCCCAGCTTCGATCCCAACAATCGCAAGGACCTCACGGGCGAGCAGTTGCGCAACCGCGCCATGACCGACGTGGGGGAGCCGGGCTCGACCATGAAGCCCTTCACGATTGCAACTGCGCTGCAACTGGGTCGTGTCACCCCGCAGACGGTGATCGATACCCGGCCTGGCCGCATCA
The DNA here is from genome assembly GCA_004323695.1 of Burkholderiaceae bacterium. GTDB lineage: Bacteria > Pseudomonadota > Gammaproteobacteria > Burkholderiales > Burkholderiaceae_C > Rhodoferax_A. The sequence goes on along the minus strand of SCRU01000182.1, from coordinate 9,791 downwards.
CCGTGACCGGCGCCACCATTCACGACGATAGCGATTTCGGGATATTGACGGTGCAGGGCGTGATCCAGAAGTCCAGCAACGTGGGCGCCACCAAGATTTCGCAGCGCCTGAGCGCCCAGGAAATGTGGGACACCTTCACTTCGGTCGGATTCGGCCAGAAGCCCCAGATCACCTTTCCGGGGGCTGTCACCGGTCGCCTGCGGCCCTGGCGGACCTGGCGCCCCATCGAGAAGGCGACCATGTCTTATGGCTATGGCCTGTCAGCCTCGCTGTTCCAGATTGCACACGCCTACACCGCATTTGCCCACGATGGCAGCGTGATCCCGATCAGTCTGCTCAAGACCGACACGCCTGCCGTCGGCGTGCCGGTGTTCTCACCCAAGGTCGCGCTCGAAGTGCGCCAGATGCTGCACATGGTTACCGGCCCGGGCGGCACCGCGCCGCTGGCGCAGACCGTCGGGTATTCAGTGGGCGGCAAGACCGGCACGGCGCGCAAGCAGGCCGGCAAGGGCTACAGCAACAAATACCGAGCGTGGTTCACCGGGATGGCGCCCATCGACAAGCCTCGCATCGTGGTCGCCGTGATGATCAATGCGCCGAGCAGCGGCGGGTACTTTGGCGGTTTGCTGGCCGCGCCGGTGTTCAGCGAGGTGGTGCAGCAAACCCTGCGCATCATGAACGTGCCGCCCGACCTGGCGGTGAAGCCCGACATCGTCGCGCAAAGCGTCAAAGAAACCTCCTGAACCGATGAAGTCACTGTCCACTCCCGTCGAAGCCACACGCTGGCTGCACGCGCGCGTGCGGGGTACGTTGCAGGCGGACAGCCGGGCGCTTGCCCCGGGCGACGGCTTCATTGCCTGGCCTGGTGCGGCGACGGACGGGCGCCGCTACGTCCAGGCGGCATTGGCGCAGGGCGCCGCTGCGTGCCTGGTCGAGCAGTCGGGTGTGGAAGCATTCGCCTTCGAAGGCGATGCGGTCGCGAGCTATGCCGGCCTGAAGGCTGCCACCGGGCCGATCGCGGCAGCCTACTTCGAGGAGCCGAGCGAACAGCTCGACGTGCTGGCCGTCACCGGCACCAACGGCAAGACCTCAATTGCCTGGTGGTTGGCGCAGTCGCTATCAAATGTGAATCAACCTTCCAATATTCCTTGCGGCCTGGTGGGTACTTTGGGCATTGGAAGACCGCCTTTGCTGGAATTCAACGGATTGACCACGCCGGACCCGGTATTGCTGCAGCGGCACTTGCGCCGCTTCGTGGATGCGGGCGTGGCGGCGTGCGCGATCGAGGCCTCGTCGATCGGGCTGGCCGAGCGACGACTCGATGGCACCCGTATCCGGGTGGCGATCTTCAGCAACCTGACGCAGGATCATCTGGACTATCACGGCTCCATGCAGGCCTACTGGCAAGCCAAGGCGGAGCTGTTTCGCTGGCCTGGCCTCCAGGCCGCCGTGGTGAATGTGGATGACGCGCATGGCGCCGAACTGGCCGGAACGGTCGGGCGGCGCGCGATCGACCTGTGGACCGTGTCTTGCGCTGCCAGCACCGCGACGCCGGCCCGTCTGCAGGCTCGTTCCATTCGCTACCGGGCGCAAGGCGCTATGCCCGGGCTGTGTTTCTCGGTCGCCGAGGGCGAAGAGAGTCACGAGCTTGAAACGCAGCTGGTCGGCCAGTACAACGTCTCGAACCTGTTGTGCGTGATCGGCGGCCTGCGCGCGATGGGCATAGCGTTGCGGGACGCTGTGCAAGCCTGCACCGGCCTGTTGCCGGTGCCCGGGCGCATGGACTGCATCGCCGAGGCGGATCGGCCGCTGGTGGCGGTTGACTACGCACACACGCCCGACGCGCTGGACAAGGCTTTGTCGGCGCTGCGGCCGATGGCACAGCAGCGCGGTGGACAACTGTGGTGCGTGTTTGGCTGCGGCGGCGACCGCGACGCGGGCAAGCGCCCCCTGATGGGTGCTGTCGTCGAAAGGGCGGCTGATCACGTCGTTGTCACCAGCGACAACCCGCGCAGCGAAGATGCCGAGTCCATCATGAATCAAATCCTGCAGGGCCTGCACCACCCAAGCACGGTCCGGGTGCAGCCCGATCGGGCTCTGGCGATTTCCGAGACCATTGCCCAGGCCAGTGCGCAGGATGTGGTGTTGATCGCCGGCAAGGGACACGAAGAGTACCAGGACATCGCGGGCATACGGCATCCCTTTTCCGACAAGACCCACGCGCGCGCCGCGCTGCGGCGCCGAAAGGGGGGCGCATGATGACCTTGGCACAGGCCCTGGCCTGGATTCCCGGGGGCCGGTTGGTGGGCGACGCCGCGACGTCGGTGCAGCGCGTGCACAGCGACACGCGCACCTTGCAGAACGGTGACCTGTTCGTGGCGCTGCGGGGGGAGCGATACGACGCGAACGACTTCCTGGCCGAGGCGCGGGCCCGAGGCGCGGTCGCGGCGCTGGCGCAGCGCGGCCTGCAAGAGGCGGGCCTGGCGGGGATCGAGGTGCTCGACAGCAAACAGGCGCTGGGCGCACTCGCCACCGGTTGGAGGACGCAGTTCAAGCTGCCGCTGATTGCCGTAACCGGCAGCAACGGCAAAACCACCGTGACTCAGATGGTTGCGGCCATCCTGCGCGCGTGGAAGGCAGATGCCGCCTTCGCGACCCAGGGCAACTTCAACAACGACATCGGCGTGCCACTGACGCTACTGCGCCTGCGCGCCATGCACGAGATCGCGGTGATCGAACTGGGCATGAATCACCCGGGTGAGATCGCGACACTGGCTGCCATGGCCCGCCCGACGGTGGCGCTGGTGAATAACGCGCAGCGCGAGCATCAGGAATTCATGGATACGGTGGAGGCCGTGGCCCGCGAGAACGGTGCGGTGATTGCGTCGCTCGCGAAGGGCGGCACGGCGGTATTTCCATCGGACGATCCGTATACGCCGGTCTGGACGACGCTGGCGGGAAACCGCCCTTGCCTGAGTTTCGGTGAAAGGGCCGGCGCCGACGTCCGTTTGATCAATGCCGACTGGAGTGCCGGGCGCTGGAACGTACATGCGCAGACGCCGGCCGGGGCGCTGGCTTACGAGTTGCACATCGCCGGGCGCCACAATGTGCGCAATTCGCTGGCGGCCGTTGCATGCGCCTTCGCTGCCGGCGTGCCGCCGGCCGCCATGACCCGGGGATTGGCGGGCTTCGAGGCGGTCAAGGGACGCTCGCGCGCCCTCGGCCTGACGCTGGGGGAGCGGCACGCCATCACGCTGGTGGATGACACCTACAACGCCAATCCCGACTCGGTGCGCGCGGCCATCGAGGTGCTGGCCGAGCTGCCTGGCCCGCGCCTGCTGGTGCTGGGTGACATGGGCGAGGTCGGCAACCAGGGGCCGCAGTTCCACGCCGAGGTCGGTGCGCACGCCAGGGCCCTGGGCGTGGAGACGCTGGTCACATTCGGTGCGCAGTCGGTCCACGCCGGCGAGAGTTTCGGCGCGGCCCGGCACTTCGACGATATCGCGGCGCTGAATGCCGCCGTGCTGCAAGCGCTGCCTGGCTGCGCCAGTGTGCTGGTCAAGGGATCGCGCTTCATGAAAATGGAGCGCGTGGTGCAGGCCATCATGGCACAGGGTCACGTGTCAGGGGCATCACAACAAGAAGAGGAAGGCCATGCTGCTTAGTCTTGCCCAATGGCTGCAGACCCTGTCCCCGGAATTCGCGATGTTCCGGGTGTTTCAGTATCTGACGTTTCGGGCCGTGATGGCCGCCATGACGGCCTTGTTGATCGGCCTGCTGGCGGGCCCCTATGTGATCCGTCGTCTCACGGAGTTGAAAATCGGTCAGCCGATTCGCGGCTATGGCATGGAATCGCACCTGAGCAAAAGCGGCACGCCCACCATGGGCGGGGTGCTGATCCTGTTGTCGATCTCGATCTCGACGCTGCTCTGGTTCGATCTCTCAAACCGCTTTGTCTGGATCGTGCTGCTGGTCACGCTCGGCTTTGGCGCCATTGGCTGGGTGGACGATTGGCGCAAGGTAGTGAACAAGGATCCGGAAGGGATGCGCTCGCGCGAGAAGTACTTCTGGCAGTCCGTCATCGGCCTGCTGGCGGCCCTGTATCTGGTGTTCAGCATTTCGGAGAACTCGAATCTGAAGGTGCTGGAACTGTTCTTCGATTGGGTCCGTTCCGGTTTCCACGTCAGCCTGCCGCCGGCCGCGGGCCTGCAACTGCCGTTCTTCAAGGAAGTCAGCTACCCGTTGGGCGTTTTCGGATTCGTATTGATGTCGTACCTCGTGATCGTTGGCGCGAGTAACGCGGTCAACCTCACGGACGGGCTGGACGGCCTTGCCATCATGCCGGTGGTGATGGTGGGTTCGTCGCTCGGGGTGTTCGCCTACGTGACCGGCAGCGCCGTCTATTCCAAATACCTGTTCTTTCCCCACATTGCGGGCTCGGGAGAGTTGCTGATCTTCTGCTCGGCCATGGCCGGTGCCGGGCTCGCCTTTCTCTGGTTCAACACTTATCCGGCGCAGGTCTTCATGGGTGATGTCGGCGCGCTCGCGCTCGGCGCGGCGCTCGGCACCATCGCGGTGATCGTGCGCCAGGAGATCGTGCTGGCCATCATGGGCGGCATCTTCGTCGTGGAAGCGATCTCCGTGATGGCCCAGGTGATGTATTTCAAATACACCAAGAAAAGATATGGCGAGGGCCGCCGCATCCTCAAGATGGCGCCGCTGCATCACCATTTCGAGAAGAGTGGCTGGAAGGAAACGCAGGTGGTGGTCCGGTTCTGGATCATCACCATGCTGCTGTGCCTGCTGGGTCTGTCCACCCTGAAGCTGAGGTAACACGTGCATCCGCTCGCCGATCAACAAGTGCTGCTGCTGGGACTCGGACAATCCGGGCTGGCCATGGCGCGCTGGTGCGCGCGCGCGGGCGCCCAGGTGATAGTGGCCGACACGCGAGATGAACCACCGCAGCTGGACGCACTGCGGCGTGAGCTGCCCACGGCACGCTTCGTCGCGGGGCCGTTCACGGGCTCGCTGCTGGACGATGCGCGCATTCGCGCCGTGTTCAAAAGCCCGGGCCTGATGCCGGACACGGTGGCGCCGGTCCTGGCGGCTGCCCGCGCCAAAGGCTTGTGGTGGGGTGGCGAACTGGAGCTGTTTTCCCAGGCACTTGCGCAGTTGCGGGAAAGCCAGGGCTACGCACCCGAGGTCCTGGCCATCACCGGAACGAACGGTAAAACCACGGTCACCGCGCTCACCGGCCAACTGGTCGAGCGGGCCGGAAAATCGGTCGTCACCGCGGGCAACATCGGCCCGACGCTGCTGGACACCTTGACAGAAAAACTGGACGCGGGCGGCTTGCCCGAGGTCTGGGTGCTGGAGCTGTCCAGCTTCCAGCTCGACGGCGTGAACGGCTTCGAACCGAGCGCCGCCACGGTACTCAATCTGACGCAGGATCACCTCGACTGGCACGGCACCCTGCAAGCCTATGCCGAGGCCAAGGCCCGGGTGTTCGGGCAGCACGCGATGATGCTGCTCAACCGGGACGATCCGCGGGTTTTGGCGATGTTGCCGGCGCCGATCCGGATCAAGGGCGGCAAGATGGTGCAGCGCGACTACACCACGTTCGGAGGGAGCATGCCGCAACGCCCCGGCGACTTCGGCATCGAGATGGTGAACGGCATGGCCTGGCTGGTGCGCGCCTTGCCGGCCGACGAGACGATCAGGCAACGCAAGGGCGACGAGCCCGAGCTGCATGTTCAGCGTCTGATGCCGGTCGATGCATTGCGCATCCGGGGCCGGCACAACGCGGTGAATGCGCTGGCGGCCCTCGCGCTGGCCAGCTTTTCTGGCTGCGCGATCGGCCCGCTGCTGTACGGATTGCGCGAATACCGCGGTGAGCCGCACCGGGTGGAATCGATCGGCATCGTGCATGACGTGGAATATTTTGACGACAGCAAGGGCACCAATGTCGGCGCCACCGTTGCGGCGCTGGATGGCCTGGGCGTCGATCGCAAGGTGGTGGTGATTCTGGGCGGCGACGGCAAGGGCCAGGACTTCGCGCCGCTCGCGGCGCCGGTGGCCCGGCACGCGCGCTCGGCCGTGCTGATCGGACGCGACCGGGCTCAAATCCGTGCGGTCCTGGAGGACACGGGGGTGCCGCTGATCGAGGCCGGATCCATGCAGGATGCCGTGCTGCAGGCCAGCCGGCAGGCCCAGACTGGCGATGCCGTTCTGATGTCACCCGCCTGCGCAAGCTTTGACATGTTCGACAACTATGGTCACCGTGCCCAGGTATTTCGCGCAGCCGTCGTGGCGCTGGCCGACGAGGCCGGAGTGTCACTGGAGGGCGCCCCATGAAAGCCGTCCTGCAGCAGATTTCCGGCTGGTTTGGCGGTTTGCCGAACGTGGGCGCGGCCGAACTGCCGGTGCGCATCAGCGGCGCCGACGTTGGCCGCAGAAAGGGGACGCGCGCGGGCATGGCGGACTTCGACCAGGCCTTGCTGTGGGTCACCGTGGCGTTGCTCAGCTGGGGGCTGGTGATGGTGTATTCGGCCACCATTGCGATGCCCGACAACCCGCATTTTTCGCATTACCCCCGTACGCACTATCTGATGATGCATGTGCTGTCGCTGACGGTCGGGTTTGTGGCCGCCTTGATCACGTTCCAGATTCCGCTCAAGACCTGGGAAAAAGTGGCGCCCTGGCTGTTTGTGGCCTCCCTGCTGCTGCTGATGCTGGTCCTGATTCCGCATCTGGGTAAAAGTGTCAACGGCGCCTACCGCTGGATTCCCCTGGGGCTCATCAATTTCCAGCCTTCCGAGCTGGCCAAGCTGGCCGTCCTGATCTATGCCGCCGATTACATGGTGCGCAAGATGGAGGTCAAGGAAAGATTCTTCCGCGCCGTGCTGCCGATGGCGGTGGCCGTGGCGGTGGTCGGCGTGCTGCTGCTGGCCGAGCCGGACATGGGCGCTTTCATGGTGATTGCGGTCATTGCCATGGGGATCCTGTTCCTGGGCGGCGTGAACGCGCGCATGTTTTTCCTGATCAGCGCGGTCATGGTGGTGGCTTTCGGCCTGATGGTCGGCATGAACTCCTGGCGGCGCGAACGCATCTTCGCCTACCTCGATCCATGGACCGCCAGCAACGCGCTGGGCAAGGGCTACCAGCTGTCGCATTCGCTGATCGCGGTGGGGCGCGGCGAGATCTTCGGCGTGGGCCTGGGCGGCAGTGTGGAAAAGCTGCACTGGCTGCCCGAGGCGCACACCGACTTCCTGTTGGCCGTGATCGCCGAGGAATTTGGCCTGGTCGGAGTGGTGTGCGTGCTGGGCCTGTTCTTCTGGCTGATCCGCCGCATCATGCACATCGGCCGCCAGTCGATCGCGCTGGACCGGGTGTTTGCCGGTCTGGTCGCCCAGGGGATCGGCATCTGGATTGGCTTTCAGACGTTCATCAATGTCGGGGTAAACCTGGGCGCGCTGCCGACCAAGGGTTTGACCCTGCCGCTGATGAGCTACGGCGGTTCGGCCATCCTGATGAATCTGGTGACGATTGCCCTGGTGCTGCGCATCGACTACGAGAACCGGCAACTGATGCGGGGAGGGCGAGCATGACCAGTCGATGCGCTCTGGTCATGGCCGGCGGCACCGGAGGGCACATCTTCCCGGGGCTGGCCGTGGCGCAGGCCCTGCGCGAGCGCGGCTGGCGCGTGCACTGGCTCGGTGGCCGCGGCCGGCCCGGGTCTCCGAGCATGGAGAGTCAACTGGTGCCGGCGCGCGGTTTCGTGTTTGAGGCCATCGCCTTTTCCGGCGTGCGCGGCAAGGGTCTGGGTACGCTGGCGATGCTGCCGCTGCGCCTGCTCAATGCGTTCTGGCAAAGCCTGCGGGTGCTGCGCCGCGTCCGGCCCGACGTGGTGGTGGGGCTGGGCGGCTACATCACCTTCCCGGGCGGCCTGATGAGCGTGCTGTTGCGCAAGCCGCTGGTGCTGCACGAGCAGAACTCGGTGGCGGGCATGGCGAACAAGGTGCTCGCGCGTCTGGCCGACCGGGTTTTCACGGCCTTTCCGAATGTGCTCGCGAAGGCGCAGTGGATCGGCAATCCCCTGCGCGCGGAATTTACCCGCCAGGGCGATCCGCAAGCGCGTTTTGTGGGGCGCAGCGGCCCGCTGCGCTTGCTCGTGGTCGGCGGCAGCCTGGGCGCACGCGCGCTCAACGAAGTGGTGCCGCAGGCGCTGGCGCTGATTCCTGCAGAACGGCGCCCGCTCGTCACGCATCAAAGCGGCGCTGTGCAAATCGACGCGCTGCGCGCCAACTATGCGCGCGCCGGCGTCGCGGCCGAACTTTTGCCGTTCATCGACGATACCGCGCAGGCCTTCGCAGACGCCGACCTGATCGTGTGTCGCGCCGGTGCCAGCACCGTGACCGAAATCGCCGCGGTCGGCGCGGCGGCCATCTTTGTGCCGTTCCCCTCGGCGGTGGACGACCATCAAACCGGCAATGCCAACTTCCTGGTCGCGCAGGGCGCCGGCTGGCTGGTGCAGCAGACGGCCCTGACGCCAGAATGGCTGGCGGGAGTGCTTCAAAATTTGGAGCGGACGACGCTCCTGCAGCATGCGCTTGCGGCGAAAACCATGCAAAAGATCCATGCCGCTGCCGACATGGTGGCCGCCTGCGAGGAGCTGGTGTCATGAAGCACGCGATCAAGCATATTCATTTCGTCGGGATCGGCGGCTCGGGCATGAGCGGTATCGCCGAGGTGCTGTTGAACCTGGGCTACACCATTTCGGGCTCCGATCTCTCCGACAGCGCCACGCTCAGGCGCTTGAGCAGCCTGGGCGTGACGACTTTCGTCGGCCATGCGCCGGCGCATGTGGCCGGCGCGGATGCGGTCGTCACGTCCACCGCCGTGCAGGGAGACAACCCCGAAGTGCTGGCGGCGCGCGCGAAGAAAATCCCGGTGGTGCCGCGCGCGCTGATGCTGGCCGAGTTGATGCGTCTCAAGCAGGGCATCGCGATCGCCGGCACGCATGGCAAGACCACCACCACCAGCCTGGTCGCCAGCGTGCTGGCGCAAGGCCAGCTGGACCCCACCTTCGTGATCGGCGGTCGCCTGAACAGTGCCGGCGCGAATGCCCGGCTGGGCGGCGGCGACTACATCGTGGTGGAGGCAGACGAGTCCGATGCGTCTTTCCTGAACCTGCTGCCGGTAATGGCCGTCGTCACGAATATCGACGCGGACCACATGGAGACCTATGGCCACGACTTCGGCAAACTCAAGGCGGCGTTTGTCGATTTCCTGCTGCGCATGCCTTTCTACGGCACCGCCATTTTGTGCACCGACGACCCGGCGGTGCGCGAGATCGTGCCGCAGATCTCCTGCCCGATCACCAGTTACGGCCTGAACGCCGAGGCCCAGGTGCGTGCCCTGAGCGTGCGCGCAGTGGGTGGGCAGATGCACTTCACGGTGCAGCGGCGCAACGGCGTCACGCTGCCAGACCTGGATGTCGTGCTGAATCTGGCCGGCGAGCACAACGTTCGCAATGCGCTGGCGGCGATCGCGGTCGCGGTGGAGCTCAATGTGCCCGATGCGGCCGTGCTCACGGCGCTGGCCGAGTTCCGGGGCGTCGGGCGGCGTTTTCAGCGCTACGGCGAGGTGGCGACCCAGCGTGGCGGCGGTACCTTCACCCTGATCGACGACTACGGCCACCATCCGGTCGAGATGGCCGCCACGCTGGCCGCGGCGCGCGGGGCCTTTCCGGGCCGGCGCCTGGTGCTGGCGTTCCAGCCGCACCGCTACAC
>SCRU01000181.1 GCA_004323695.1 Burkholderiaceae bacterium | reverse complement strand
TCTGCGCCGCCTGTGGAATGGAGGCGCCTGCAATCGCCTGTGCTTCCGCGATCACGCCGATCTTGATTGGCGGTTCAGCGGCCGAGGCCAGGGTCGAGATACCTGCGCAAAATGTCAGGGCAGCCACGCCCAAGAGCTTACCCGGCAAACGGCTAGAACGCGGCCGAAGAGATTTTTTCATGTGTCGATGTCTCCAGTTTTTTGGATTTTCATTATTACCACACCCATTTTGGAGCGCAACCGTGCAACCCCTAGAGTGCGCGGCGAACCGCGCAGGGTCGATCGGCGAGAGGCGCCGAGGGTTACCGGCTGCCTATCCCAGGATGGCCACGCCCTTGACCTGCGCGAACACCGGCTGGCCCACCGCCAGTGCCAGTCCCTCGGCCGACTTGCGGGTAATGCGTGCGAGCAGTGGACTGCCACCCGCATCGAGCCGCACCATGACCTGGCCGGGGCTGTCGTCGGCGAGCGCCACGATGCGGGCTGGCAGAATGTTCAGCACGCTGGTGCCCGATTGCCGCTCCAGCGTCAGACTCACGTCGCGCGCCTGAATGCGAATCCGGAGGGTTTGACCCGGCGCGGTCGCTTGCCGCGGCACGCAGAGCTGGCCGCCGCCAAAATGGGCCAGCGTGAGGTGATAGTCGGCCTCGTGCCTCTCGACGGTGGCGGTAATCACCGCACCGGCAGCGTCCCCGTGGGCCAGTGGCAGGTCCAGCCGCGTCATCAGGTCGAAGGTGGCGCCGCTGGCCACGACCTTTCCGGCGTCCAGCAGAACCAGATAATCCGCCAGCCGGGCCACTTCGTCGGGCGCATGGCTCACGTACAGCATGGGGATATCGAGTTCGCCGTGCAGCCGCTCCAGGTACGGCAGGATCTCGGCCTTGCGCCCCGCATCGAGTGCGGCCAGCGGCTCGTCCATCAGCAGGATGCGCGGACTGGTGGCGAGCGCACGAGCCATGCCCACGCGCTGGCGCTCGCCACCCGACAGCGTGGCAGGGCGACGCTGCATCAGGTGCGCCAGGCCCAGCAGCTCCACCGCCTGCGTCAACGAGACGCGCCGCTGGCGTGGCGGCACCCGTGCGAGGCCGTACGCAATGTTCTGCGCCACCGTGAGATGCGCAAACAGGCTCGCTTCCTGAAACACATAGCCCAGCGATCGCAGATGCGTGGGCACGAACAGTCCGCGAGCGTCGTCCTGCCAGACTTCGCCGTTCACCTGCACATAGCCGCCCGGCGCTCGCTGCAGCCCCGCGATGGCGCGCAAACAGGTGGTTTTGCCCGAGCCGGAAGGGCCGAACAGCGCGCTGACGCGGCGCCCCGGTAAATCGGCTTGCACATCTAACGCAAAGTCGGCGTAGCGCAGATGCAGGCGCAACCGGACCGCGTCGTCGCAGGCGGCGCTCATCGGATGCGCCCGGATCGGCGCCGGCCGGTCGGGTTCAGCGTGTACAGCACCAGCAGCACCACGAAAGAAAACACCACCATGCCGGCCGACAGCCAGGATGCCTGGGTGAATTCCAGCGCTTCCACATGGTCGTAGATTTGCAGCGACACCACACGCGTCTGGTCCGGAATGTTGCCGCCTATCATCAGCACCACGCCGAATTCGCCCACCGTGTGTGCGAAGCCCATCACGGCCGCAGTCAGATAGCCGGGCCTGGCCAGCGGCAGCACCACGCTGCAAAAGCTGTCCAGCGGCGAGGCGCGCAAGGTGGCTGCGGCTTCCAACGGCCGCTCGCCGATGGCTTCGAACGCATTCTGGATCGGCTGCACGACAAACGGCATGGAATACAGCACCGACCCAACGACCAGACCACCGAAAGTGAAGGGCAGAACACCCAGCCCCAGCGATTGGGTCAGTTTGCCGATCGGGCCATCCGGCCCCAGCGTGACCAGCAGGTAGAACCCCAGCACGCTGGGCGGCAATACCAGCGGCAGCGCTACCAGCGCGCCGGCCGGCCCCTTCCACCATGAGCGGGCACGCGCCAGCCACCAGGCCAGCGGCGTGCCCAGCAGCAGCAGGATGACGGTTGTCAGACTGGCCAGTTCCAGCGTCAACCGGATCGCACTCCAGGCGGCGTGGCCCGGAGCGTCAGCAGGCATGGCTAGACCCCGTAGCCAAACGAACGGATGACGGCCCGCGCCTTGTTCCCCTTGAGATAGTCCAGCAGCGCCGTGGCGGTCGAATTGCCCTTGGCGTGATCCAGTTCCACGGCATCCTGGCGTATGGGAGCGTGCAGGTTCTCTGGAACAATCCAGCCCGAGCCGCTCTTGATCTGACCATTCGCATAGACCTGCGATAGTGCCACGAAGCCCAGCTCCGCGTTACCGGTGGACACGAAGCTGAAGGTCTGGCCGATGCTCTCGCCCGTGACCAGCTTCGGTTGCACGGTGGCCAGCAGGCCCAGGTGCGTCAGCGTCTGCACGGCCGCCGCGCCGTAGGGCGCCAGCTTGGGCGACGCGATCGCGATGTTCTTGAAGTCACTTTTCTTCAGCACATCGCCCTGCGCGTCCACCACGCCGGGCTTGGCCGACCACAGTACCAGCCTGCCGGTGGCGTAGGTGAAGGCGCTGCCGGCCACCGCGGAACCCTCTTTTTCCAGCCGGGCCGGCGTTGCCTCGTCTGCCGACAGGAACACGTCGAACGGTGCTCCGTTCTTGATTTGCGCGTAGAACTTGCCGGTGGAGCCGAACGACAATTGCACCGTGTTGCCCGTGTCCTTTTCAAAATCCGCCGCAATCGTCTTCATCGGCTCGGTGAAGTTGGCGGCGACCGCAACCTGCACGGTGCCGGCGCGCACCGCGGTGGACAGGGCCAGCGCCAGCAGGGCGCACAGGACGCCGGGAAGACGGAGTGCCATGGCAGGGTTCCTTCGCTATTACTTTAATGAATAGCGAGAGTCTAGCATCGAAAAGAAAGTTGATGCACACCGGTACCCGGAGGATCCGGCGTGGACCACCGGCCTGATTTCCAGGTTCTGCCAAATTCGGCCCAGCCCTCGGCCCCCACAACAAGTTCAGCCTTGCCAGGGATTGCCGAAGCAGTCGCATTGAAAATAGCGCCATGCCCCATACACCTCGCAATACGTCCATCTCGTACCGCAACGCCCTCGGCCAGACCTCCACCGACAAGCGCGTCGAAATCCTGCGCCTGATCGGGGCGAGCGGCTCGATCTCGCAGGCCGCGCGCGACGCCGGCGTCAGTTACAAGGCCGCCTGGCAGGCGATCGACACGCTGACGAATCTGGCCGGCGTGACCCTGGTCGAGCGCGAGGTCGGCGGGTCCGGTGGTGGCGGCGCGCGCCTGACGGCGGCCGGCCTGCAACTGCTGGCTGCGGCGGATGCCCTGGAGCAGGCGCGCCGCCAGGTGCTGGAGCGCCTGCGCCGCCAGCGTGGCGAGGCGTCGGCGTCCCTGGCGCATGCCGGCGCAGTCGCGCCCGCGCTGGCGCAACTGTCCGTGCGCACCAGCATGCGCAACCAGTTACCGTGCCGGGTACAGGCGCTGGAGCAGAAAGGCCAGGTCGTGCGTGTGCAGTTGCGGCTGGCCGGTGCGGCGGCGCAGACGCCGCATGCCACGCTGGTATCGCGCATCACGGTGGAGAGCGCCGAGCTGCTGGGCCTGCGCGAGGACTTGCCCGTGCTGGCGCTTTGCAAGGCGATGGCGGTGGCCGTACGCCGCGAGGTCGCGGCGCCGGGCTCGCCAAGCGTGAATGTACTGTGCGGACGAGCCACGCGGGTGGCACGCGGACCCTTGGGGGACGAGGTGGCGGCGCGGCTCGATGGCGGCTTGCAGCTGGTGGGCTTTGCGGCGCCCGCGAGCGGTCTGCGTGCCGGCAGCCGGGTCGAGATGACGGTCGAGGAGTCGGCGCTGGTGATCGCCCTCACGGAGTGAGGGGCAATCAAACTGATAGCAAGTTGGCCTTTACCATCATGGGCTAATGCCGTTTTCCGTTCCCAATTTTGCGGTACACGGTGGCGCGGCTGATGCCCAGGACACGCGCGGCCTGCGCGACGTTGCCGCGCGCGTCGTCGACCGCCTTGCGGATCAGCACGGTTTCCACTTCCCGCAAGGGCGCCGGCTCGCCGGGACGCATCCCGCTGCCGCCATCGCCGGCGTCGACCTCGCGCGAGTGCGTCATGGCCAGCGCGTTCAGGCGCAAGCCGCTCCACAGCGGCACTTCGATCATGGGGCTCTGGCGCCGCGCGGCGTCGAACAGCATCTGGTAGGGAACGCCGAACACGTCGCCGATATGCACCGTGCCGGCGTGGGGATTCGCGAGTTGCGCCACCATCTGACGCGCGATCTGGTTGGCGCCGACGATCAGGCCATCGGCGTCCAGGCAGACCAGGCCGTCCGCGTCGAAACCCAGCGTATGCCCTGGCCAGTTCAGGCGCAGCAGCAGGCTGTGCGGGCGGCCCCGCAGCAGCGCGTTGCCGATCCGGCACGCCGACTGGACTGCCAGATGCGTGAGCTCCGGCCGCTCCATCGCCTCGATCCCGGTCAAATCCAGCATGCCGGCGCAGTGTCCGTCGGGACCGAACAGCGGCGCGCCCGCGCAGCTGTACACCGAGGTGTTCGCGAAGAAGTGCTCGCCGCGGTGCAGCCAGACCGGCTGCAATTCATTCAGCGCGGCGCCGATGGCCGTGGTGCCGACACTGCGCTCGGACAGATCGGTGCCGACGCGGGTGATCAGGTCGGCGCGCCGGTCGCTGCGGTCGATCGGGCCGCTGACATCCACCACCACGCCCTGCGCGTCGGTCAGAATGGCGAAATAGCGGGTATCGGCGATGGCCCGGCCCAGCTTTTCCAGCACCGGGCGGGCGGCATGTACCAGGTCGTGGTGCTGCTCCTCCGTGTGTTGCAGCGCGCGCGCCGGCAGGACTTCGAACGCCACGCTCTGCCCGGGTTGCTGGCCGCGCGACAGGCAGCGCCGCCAGGAATTTTCAATCCATGCCGCCGACAGCGTTCCGGCCGGCGATTGGCCTTCCTCCAGCACGGCGTGCCGGGCCTGGCTGATCTGTTGCAGGCGCAGATCAGGTGCGATGGTCAGGGCTTGCTGCATGGCGTGTCCAGGGTTGTTTCATTTTGAGAATTTAACGTGATCTTGACACGAATCTAGGGTTTAGCCTAGGGCAACCCGCCGGTTCCGCTTGAACAATGTACAAGCTTCGAACAAACTAAACGCTGCTGCCTAAAGGAGACCTGCCCATGCAAGTTCAGCTCAAAGTCAACGGAAAATCCACCACGCTCGACCTGCCGACGAATACGTTGCTGGTGCAGGCGCTGCGCGAGCATCTCAAGCTCACCGGTACCCATGTCGGCTGCGACACCGCCCAGTGCGGCGCCTGCACCGTCATCGTGAACGGACACGCCGTGAAGTCCTGCAACATGCTGGTGGCGCAGGCCAGCGGCGCGGAGATCACCACCATCGAGGGGCTGGCGCAGGCGGACGGCACGATGCACCCGATGCAGGCGGCATTCAAGGAATGCCACGGGCTGCAGTGCGGGTTCTGTACCCCCGGCATGGTGATGAGCGCGATCGACCTGTGCCAACAGCACCCGAAGGCCACGGAGGCCGAAATCCGCGAATTGCTGGAAGGCAACATCTGCCGCTGCACGGGTTACCAGAACATTGTCAAGGCCGTGCAGCAGGGCGCCGCCGCCATGGCCGCCTGACCCGGACCCGATTCATCGCAGAACCAGCTAAGGAGTAGACAACATGGGTGCATCCGATTTTGCCAACCTGCCGCACATCGGCGAGGCGGTCCGCCGCAAGGAGGACTATCGCTTTCTGACCGGCGGCGGCCAGTACACCGACGACGTGAACCTCGCGAACCAGCGCTGTGCCGTGTTCGTGCGCTCGCCGCACGCCCACGCGGCCATCAAGAGCATCGACGTCAGCAAGGCCGAAGCCATGCCCGGCGTGGCCAAGGTCTTCACCGGCAAGGATGTGGAAGGCAAGATGGGTGGCCTGCCGTGCGGCTGGCTGATCACCAGCACCGACGGCACGCCCATGAAGGAGCCACCGCACCCGATCCTGGCCCAGGGCAAGGTGCGCTACGTGGGTGATCACGTGGCCATGGTCGTGGCCGATACCGTCGAGCAGGCCAAGAACGCCGCCGAAGCCGTGGAAGTCGATTACGACGTGCTGCCCGCCGTGGTGGATGTGCGCGACGCCGCCAAGGGGACGGCGCTGCACGAGGCCGCGCCCGGCAATCTTTGCTACCAATGGGCGCTCGGCGACAAGGCGCAGGTCGATGCGGCGTTTGCCAGGGCCGCCCATGTCACCAAGCTGGATCTGGTGAATAACCGGCTCATCCCGAACGCCATGGAGCCGCGGGCCGCGATTGGCGCCTACAACCGCGCCAGCGACGAATACACGCTTTACGTGGCGAACCAGAACCCGCACGTCGAGCGGCTGCTCATGACGGCCTTTGTGCTGGGGCTGCCCGAGCACAAGGTGCGCGTGATCGCGCCCGATGTCGGCGGCGGTTTCGGCTCCAAGATTTATCTTTATGCGGAAGACGTGTGCCTGACCTGGGCTGCCAAGCAGCTCAATTGCGCGATCAAGTGGACGGCCGAGCGCAACGAGAGTTTTGTCAGCGACGCGCACGGCCGCGACCACGTCACCCACGCCGAAATGGCGATGGACAAGGATGGGAAATTCCTGGCGATGCGCGTGCACACTGACGCCAACCTCGGGGCCTATCTGTCTACCTTCGCGACGGCGGTGCCGACCATCCTGTACGGCACGCTGCTGGCGGGCCAGTACACCTGTCCACAAATCTATGTCGAGGTGGACGCCTGGTTCACGAATACAGCGCCGGTCGATGCCTACCGCGGCGCTGGCCGGCCGGAGGCCACCTACGTAGTGGAGCGCCTGGTCAGCCGTTGCGGCTGGGATCTGGGGTTGTCCCAGGACGAAATCCGCAAACGCAACTTCATTACGCAATTCCCGTACCAGACGCCGGTCGCGCTGCAGTACGACACGGGCGACTTCCACGCGTGCATGACCAAGGCCCAGGCGCTGGCCGACGTGGCGGGGTTTGACGCGCGGCGCAAGGCCAGCGAGGCCAGGGGCCTCAAGCGCGGCATCGGGTATTCGAGCTACATCGAGGCCTGCGGCCTGGCGCCAAGCAACATCGCCGGGGCGCTCGGCGCGCGCGCCGGCCTGTTCGAATGCGGCGAAGTGCGGGTCAATCCCACCGGCAGCGTGACGGTGTTCACCGGCTCGCACAGCCACGGCCAGGGCCACGAGACCACCTTTGCACAGGTGGTGGCGGCGCGACTGGGGATCGCGGTCGATGCGGTGGACATTGTGCATGGCGACACCGGCCGGATTCCGTTCGGCATGGGCACCTACGGTTCGCGCTCGCTCTCGGTCGGTGGCGCGGCCATCATGAAGGCGCTCGACAAGATCGAGACCAAGGCCAAGAAGATCGCGGCGCACCTGATGGAGGCGAGCGACGCGGACGTCGAGTTCGCGAACGGCGAGTTCACCGTGAAGGGCACCGACAAGAAAGTCACGTTCGGCCAGGTCGCGCTGACGGCTTATGTGCCGCACAATTACCCGCTCGACAAGCTCGAACCGGGGCTGGACGAGACCGCGTTCTACGACCCGACCAACTTCACCTATCCGGGCGGCACCCACATCTGCGAGGTCGAGATCGATCCGGCCACCGGCACCACCCGCATCGACCGTTTCAGCGCGGTGGATGACTTCGGCACCATCGTGAATCCGATGATCGTGGAAGGGCAGGTCCATGGCGGTATTGCCCAGGGCATCGGCCAGGCGCTGCTCGAGCAGTGCGTGTACGACCGCGACAGCGGCCAGCTGCTGACCGGCAGCTTCATGGACTACACCATGCCGCGCGCCGACGATCTCCCGGATTTCAAGCTGGGCCATGTGTGCACGCCCTGCACGCACAACCCGTTGGGTTCGAAGGGGTGCGGCGAGGCGGGGGCGATCGGTTCGCCGCCGGCCGTGATCAACGCCGTGCTGGACGCGCTGCACGGTCTGGGTGTGAAGGACTTCGACATGCCTGCCTCGCCCGGCCGCGTGTGGGAAGCCATCCAGTCCGTCAAAGCCTGAAAGGAGAACCATAATGTACGCATTCACTCTGGAGCGTCCCTCCACCACCGCAGACGCCGCCAAACTCGCCGCCGCTGGCGCCAAGGTGCTGGCCGGCGGACAAACCCTGCTGGCCTCCATGAAGCTGCGCCTGTCCGACCCCGGTCGGCTGGTCGATCTGTCCAACGTCAAGGAGCTGGCCGGAATCAGGCGCGAAGGCAATGCCTTCGTGATCGGCGCCATGACACGCCATGCCGATGTGGCCGCCAGCGCCGAGCTCAAGTCTGCCTTGCCCGCGCTGGCCGGGCTGGCAGCGCACATTGGCGACCGCCAGGTGCGCGCCATGGGCACCCTGGGCGGCTCGGTCGCGAACAACGACCCGGCCGCGGACTATCCTGCGGCGGTGTTGGGGCTGGGCGCCACGGTCGTGACGACGCAGCGCAAGATTTCCGCCGACGACTTCTTCACCGGCATGTTTTCCACGGCGCTCAATGACGGCGAATTGATCACCGCCATTAGCTTTCCCATTCCGAAGCGCGCTGCCTACAAGAAGTTCGTGCAGCCGGCTTCGCGGTTTGCGCTGGTGGGGGTTTTTGTGGCGCAGACGGACAGCGGCGTGCGCGTGGCCGTGACCGGCGCGGGCAGCGGCGTGTTCCGCCACAAGGGGCTGGAGGATGCCCTGGGCAAGAGCTTCACGGCGCAAGCGGCCGCGGCGGTCAAGATCGACGCGGCCGACCTGAACGCTGACATCCACGCCTCGGCAGCCTATCGCGCGAACCTGATCAGCGTGCAAACGCAGCGCGCAGTTACCCAGGCGCTGGGCTAGGGGCGACGTGTTTGCCTCGATTGATGAACTGATCAACGCGCTGCAAAAGGCTGGTTACTACGCCGACCGCAGGCTGGCGACCGCCGTGTTTCTCGCACTCAAGCTGCAGCGCCCGCTGCTGCTGGAGGGCGAACCCGGCGTTGGCAAGACCGAACTGGCCAAGGCCCTGGCGGTGGCCTTGCAGCGTGCCCTGATCCGGCTGCAGTGCTATGACGGGCTGGAGCAGCGCGAAGCGTTGTACGAGTGGAATTACGCAGCCCAGTTGTTGCACATGCGCGCGGCCGAGTTGCGCCACGAGGATCAGGGCGACACCGCCAAGGTCGAGCGCGAGGTGTATCAGGACCGCTACCTGAT
>SCRU01000195.1 GCA_004323695.1 Burkholderiaceae bacterium | reverse complement strand
ATACGCTGCATGAAGGCACCGCGAATCTCGCGACTGTGCACGGCCTGCTGACACAGCCGTTGCAGATGGCTTTGATAGTCGGCGGCTCGATACCCAAAATGGCCATTTGCCGCCGAGGCGTTCCCTTTCGACGTCGACGTGGTCAGGTCGTGCTCGAATTGCCAGACGACGTAGGCCGTCGCCGTGTACTTCTCGGTGGACTCGCTGGTCGGCAGTATGTCGCTCGCGTCTACGTGGTTGCCACCGAAGAGCTTGCGTAGGTTTTGCAGCAGCGTTTTGCCGTGTGGGCCAAGTTGCATTTTTAGATTTCGTTCAATCCAGGGAGTCGGCAACGCTCGAATAGGTCGCCTGGTTTAACCGCCATCTGCTCATGGAACCGCTCGGCTATATCCACCCGCTGAAGCTGAAGCAAACTACTACTGGCGAACGCTGCAATGCAGTTGCCGTGCCGGCATCAACTTGAACCAACCCGCCCCGACGACTCCCGGGGCGGTTCAACTATCGCCCCTCGCTCAATTCGCTTTTTCACCGCTATCCTGCGCCGCCGTAGCAGCGCCCGTCGCGGAAGCCGCCTCCGGCGCCGACGCTTGATCGGGCGCGTCTTCATCCTTGATGACATAGCGCGGATTATGTACCCAGCGACTCAAGTCCTTACTGATGACCACTGCGGTGCGGTCGAGAATCGAGCACGTGCCTTTGAAGGCGCCCCACATTCCGCCGACAGACCAGCGCTTGAACTTCGTGTGTCGTACGACTTGGCCGTTGTCGATTAGATCGGCGGACAGTGAGATGGCTTTGGGTCCCGTCCACGCGCCGCCGCCCACGCCCATCACGTAAGTGATCTGCAGCTTCAGGATTTCGGCGTCGCCCGCGGCGCTATTCGCTTCGATCGTCCCTTCGCCCGTTCGATTGAGCCGGCGAAGCGCCTCTCCGACGCGGCGCGTCAACATATCGTCGATATGGCACTCGTCTTTGACCCGCTCGACGACCCCTGCGCCCGCGGCGTAAGTGACTGGCGTTTCGAGCAGTACCTGCCTGCGCTCGCCTGCGAAAACTGAAGAGCAAGCCAGGCACAAGCCAATCAAAAGAAAGCGTTTCATTGAATTATTGGTCCCCGAGTATGGTCGGGCGCCATTGTCGCATAGGATATTCACAAGAAATGCTATGCGGGCATTCCAAACAACGCGTGCTGCGCCAACGAGACGCAGGGGTATTAGACGGCATAGCCAGTGTGGTTGGTAAAGGAGCGGTGACGAAACAGCTACCCTATGCTGACGCCATCCACGATCAAGCGCATATGAGCGCCGCCGTCTTTGGAGTGAACGAGCCCGTTGCGCCACGTCAAATCTTTCCTTAAATCGATCGACGCCCATCCGGGGCTGAATTTCGGGTTGAGAAAGCCGTTATTCACGCCGATTGCCTTGCCATCCCCGATGGTTATCATCGCGTGTTTCAATGTGTTGTCGCTTACGTCGACGAACCCGATGCGCTGGCCCGCAGCCGTTTTGGAGAATTCGGCCGGGGTGGCGATCTGGCGGCCGCTTTTCAGGAATTCGTCGAATTTGCTGGCGCGTGTTGCTCTGTGGAGCCGTTGCGCTGTGGTTGGCGATATCATCCCCGCTTCTTTTTGGAAGCTGATGATGGCGTCCCAGCAGACGCCGCCCTGCGACATATTTCGGGCAAGCTTCGACGTATTGTTTTCAACGAGATATTTTGCGAGCCTTTCGGCGACATTGTTGTTTCCCGCAATGCGTTGCGAGTTGACCACCACCTTGGTGAACTTGCGGCCATGGCGCAGGTGTTTCAGTTTCGCCGCCTTGCTCAGCCCCGCGGACAGTTTTTTGCCGAGCTTGATCATCAGCCATCCGCCGCGACCGGCCCTCGCAACAGGAATGACCAGCGTGGCAGCGTCGAATATGCCGGAAAGCACCGCCTCCTCGTAATCTCCCTTCTCCAGTGCGCGCAGCGTCCCGTATAGCGGGAACGTCAAATCGTTGAGGACATGGGTCCACGTCTCGAAGGAGGTGGGCGCTTCGAAGATGGCGCGCATCGGCGAGAGCACATCGTTGACGATTCTTCCGGCACTCTCGTTGATTGCATCGGCGAGCGTGAGCCCTTCTTTCACCATCTCCACCACGACTTGAAGCGGGCCATCGGGGTCGATAAGCGGCGCTCGGAAGAATAGGTGCCAATTGATTTTTATCCAATCGATAAGCTCATCGGGATCGTTTGGTACGGATTGCACCTCGTTGCATTGGTTTGGAACGATCGCATAGTGTTGTGCCTCGCCCGTTGTTGTGACGCGGTGCAAATGGCCGAGATGGCCACATCCGACGG
>SCRU01000180.1 GCA_004323695.1 Burkholderiaceae bacterium | reverse complement strand
CGGTCCCTGGACGGCATCGGTCAAACGCCTGTTCGGCGTCGTGATGCTGGCGGTGGCGATCTACCTGGTCTCGCCGGTGACGCCTCTGGTGGCGCAGCAATTGCTGTGGGCGGCGCTGCTCATCGTGTCCGCCATGTTTGTGCACGCGATAGATCCGCTGCCACACGACGCGCCCGGCTATCGGCGCCTTTTCAAGGGTGTCGGCGTGATCGGGCTGGTGGCCGGCATCGCCCTGCTGGCCGGCGCCCTGTCCGGCACCCCTGGTCTGTTGCAGCCGCTGGCCGCAATTCGCGGCGCCCCCGCGCCAGTCGCAAGCGTCATCGCCTTCGAGCCGGTGAAGAGCGTCGCTGATCTTGATGCGCGACTGCAGTCGGCACGCGGGCGCTACATCATGCTCGACTTCTGGGCCGAGTGGTGCGTGTCGTGCAAGGAAATGGATCGCTTCACGTTCAGTGACCCAGGGGTCCAGGCGCGCCTGAAGGACGTGCTCGTGCTGCGCGCCGATGTGACCGCCAACAGTTCCGAGGACCAGGCCTTGCTGCGCCGGTTCTCGCTGTTCGGCCCGCCGGGCATTGTCTTCTTCGACCCGCAGGGCCAGGAACTGGCGTATCGGGTGATCGGCTTCGAGCCGCCGCAGAAGTTCCTGGCTTCGCTGGCGCGAGCACTGGCGCCACCGTCTCGCGAATGAGAGATGAACGATGAACAACGAACGAAACGCCGGAATCAAACCAACGTGCCAAGGTTCAGACATGCCGAAGCGGCATCCCCGAAAGCGGCGAAATCGTTCGCCGCTCCATTTCACCCAAGCAAAGGAGATTCAGATGAAACACATTTCGATCAAGGTCGCACTGGTGGCAGCAGTCACAGTCGCGAGCGCCATGGCCTTCGCCGCCGGGCCTGGACAGGCTGCAAAGCCCGCTCCGGGCATGCAGGGCAACGGCGACATGCCGATGCGGCACGGAATGATGGGCTCCGACGGGAACATGGGCGGCGACATGATGGGCATGATGGGCATGATGCGTTCGTGCCAGGCGATGATGGGCCATGACGGCATGTTGGGCAGCGCGGCGATGCTGAAATTGCCGCCCGGGAACGAGAAGCTCGAATTCCAGATGCATGCCGAGATGATGCAAAAGATGGGCGAGATCGCCACCAAGTACGCCGACATCATCAAGGAGGGCAAGTGAGCGGTGTAGCAAACCCGCGGCGACGCTTCCTTCTCGTGGCATCGCAGGCCGTGGGGGCCACCGCCTTGTGGGCCGGCATCCCGGGTATGCGGGCCGCGCTGGCGGGTGTACCTGCGACGCAGGCGACCGGGACCGACGTAGTCGCGCTCGCCTTCGACCAGCCCAGCCAAAGCCTTTTGAAGGCGAGCGCCAATGCGGTCTATCGCAGTGGCGATGGCGGTCGCCTTTGGACACCCGTCCAGCTTCCATCGACGTCGGCGCCCAGGAGCGTCACGTCGATCGCGGTGTCCGCTGGCGCCAAGGGCTCCCTCTATGTCTCGGGCCCCGGCATCGGTGTCCTGCGCAGCGACAACGCAGGGCGCAACTGGTCGGCACGCAACGAAGGCTTGCCGCGCACCGAAGTCACCGCCTTGGCCGCGCACGCCGACCGGCCCGAGACCGTCTATGCCTATGCAAACGGGCACGGCATCTTCCGCAGCGAGGACGGCGGGCAACACTGGCGCCTGATGGATGCCGGTCCACGCGGCGGTGTCACGCGCTTCGTGCATTCGAACATGCCGGGCAGCATGCAAAGCGGTTGGCTGTTCGTTGCCGGGCCGCAAGGGGTACGGCGCGCCATGGATTGCTTCTGCGGCTGGCGCGACGCCGGCGAGCTCGGGCGCGCGGTTGATGCAGTGGCGTACGACCCGCGCCGACCGTCCAGCCTCTACGCCGCGACCGACGCCGGCCTGGTCTTCAGCGCCGACGGCGGTGAGAAGTGGTCGCAGGTGAACGCGCCGGCGGTGACCATAGGTGCGCTCGTCGTCACGCCTGATGGCGCGCTCTACGCCGGCGGCGCCGACGGCAACGTGTTCCGGCGCAGCGGCGCCGCGACACCATGGGAGCGCATGGATGCGTAGTGTCATCGTCTGCTGCGGCGTAGCGGTGCTTGTGGTCACGACAGCGGCGCGCGGCAAGGACGGTTCCGTCGATTCGCAGCGCGTCGATGCGGGGCATCGCGTCTACGCCGCCCAGTGCGCAGCCTGTCACGGCCCGCGCGGCGAGGGCCAGCCCGACTGGGACCGGCCCAACGCGGCGGGCGAAATGCCTGCTCCGCCACATGACCGCGACGGGCATACCTGGAAGCACTCGGACGCGATGCTGTATCGCATCGTCAAGAGCGGCTGGCGGGATCCCTTCAACAAGACCCGGCGTCTGACCATGCCTGCCTTCGGCCAGACGCTGTCGCCCAAAGATATTCATGACGTGCTTGAGTACCTCAAGACGATGTGGACACCTGAACAAAGGAGTTTCCAACTGCAAGAGAGCCAACAAGCACCTTACCCGCCGGAGGCGCGCTGAGGGCGCCACGAACCGACTCATTCACTCACACCGAGAACCAAGACAAAGGAACCCACCATGCGATATGTAAAAACCCTGCTGACCGCGCTTGCCCTGGCCGTGCAACTGCCCGCGATGGCCGCTGCCATCCCGGTCACGCTCTACAAGAACCCGAATTGCTACTGCTGCGATCTCTATGCCAAGTACCTGGACGAGAACGGCTTCAAGGTGGACGTGATCAACACCACCGACCTGACGTCGATCAAGCAGAAGTACAGCGTCCCCGAGAAGCTCGAAGGCTGCCATACCGCGATCGTCCAAGGCTACGTGGTCGAGGGACTGGTGCCAGCGCAGTTCGTCCAGCAAATGCTAAAGGAGCATCGCCCGATCAAGGGCTTGGCCCTGCCGGGCATGCCGATGGGCGCCCCCGGAATGCCTGGCGCCAAGATGAAGCCGCTGCACGTCTATACGCTGGATGCGAGCTCCTCGCCGGTGGTCTTTGGCAGCTTCTGACGTGCGGCGCTGGATTGCGGCTTGCGACGGCATGGTCAAGAAGCTGCGAGGTTGCGGTACGTGGATCGGCCCCTGGCTGCTCCTGCTCGGCGCGGCGAGCGCCCAAGCGCATGATGGCGTCGAATCGGCTCAGGCGCCGTTCGCGCATTGGCCCCTGAGCGCGGACGTGATGATCGGCCTGATCGCTGCGGCGGTGCTCTATGCGCGCGGGCTCAGGCAGCTGCGAGACAAGAGCGTCGCCGCGCACCGCGTCCGCCACTGGGCGTTCTACGGCGGGCTCGCCTCCATCTTCCTCGCGCTGCAGACGCCGCTCGACGTGATCTCGGAGCACGTCTTCGCCGTCCACCAGCTGCAGCACCTGCTGCTGCGCGGCATCGCGCCAATGCTGCTGATGGTGGCCACTCCCGTCGGCCCCCTCATCGCGGGCATACCGGCGGCGCTGCGCCGCACGGTGCTGGCACCCGTTCTGGGCAACGGCGTGGTCCGTGCCATCTTCCGCTTGCTAGCCCGTCCGCTCGTGTGCACGGTGCTTTACCTCGGCACACTGTATGTCTGGCAAGTGCCGGCCTATCACGACGCCGCGTTGCTCGACGGTGCGCTGCACTACCTGATGCATGTGACGATGCTATTGTCCGGCATGCTGTTCTTTTGGTGCGTGTTCGACCCGCGCCCGGCGCCGTGGGGCGCACCCTTCAGCCACAGGCTCGTGATGCTCGGAGCCGCCATCTTTGCAAACATTCCGCTCGGCGCCGTGATCACCCTCAAGACCACGGTGGTATACGCTGCCTACGATCGAGTCGGCCGCTGGTGGGGCATCGCCCCGTCGACCGATGAATTGCTCGGCGGCCTGATCATCTGGATTCCCGCCAGCATGATGGGCCTGATCGCCGTGTTGTTGCTCGTACGGCTGTGGGGCCAGTCCGACACCAGGCTCGACGACCGGCGCCTGCGCGGATTCACGATCCCGCCGAGAGATCCTGCTGCCGCGAACGCCATGAACGGGGCCGACCCCAACAGCGCACGGCGTCGCCTCGGGTGGGGATTGGCGTGCGTTCCGCTGGCGGTGTTCGCGGGCGTGATCGTGATGGCGGTGGTGCTGACACACCGACCGGAGCTGTCGCCAGACCGCGGAACCTTCTTGTTGCCGGCAACCGCGAGAACGGATCGAGCGCATAAAGCGCAAGCGAAGGCCGCACCGCCCATCGCGCCGACCGGCCGCGGCCATGGCTGATTGTCCGCCGCGAGGTGATGGTCAACCACGAGTTTCTTAAACCACGGAAAAGGAGAGTCGTTGATGGAAAACATTGAAAAGTTCGAGAACGCTCGGAGCGTTCGCCCACTCGTTTTACTTGCAGGCAGGCTTGATCGGCGCGCCATCTTCATCACCCTGGCGGTAGCGGCCGTTGGAGCGGCGCTGTACTTGGGCTGGGGCTGGCTCGCAGCTGCGGGGCTGACGACGTTCATCGTGGGGTTGTTGCCTTGCGCCGTGATGTGCGGCCTCGGTTTATGCGCCAGCCGGCTCTGCGGCAAGGGCCAAGGCCAATGTCACGGAACCGCAGATACCACCGGAACGAACGCTGCATCGGATTCGCAAAGCAAGCCTTGAGATTGAGGATTGGGGTAGGGACGGAGATTTCCCTCCGCCCCTACCCCAATCCCCAGCTTGCTTCGTCACTCATTCTCGACGGAATATGCCAACATGCAAAAGACACTCACCTGTGCGGCGTTCGGACTTGCTATGGCAAGCCTGACTCCGCTTGGCCACGCCCATGCCATAGCAGGCGATCGAATCTTCCCGGCCACCCTGGCAGTCGACGACCCAGGCGTCGGCGACGAACTCGATCTACAGTTCGGCCACATCAGGACGTCCAATGACGATGGCGACGCTGTCAGCGTCGATACCTGGTCGTACAACTATGCCAAAACCATTACGCCGAACCTAGGGTTCAGCATCGGCAGCGACTATGCCACCCAGCGTGTCACCGGCAGTCCCACTGTCAAGGGTCTGGATAATCTCCAGCTTGGTGTCAAGTATCTGGTGTACGTGAATCCTGTACACGAATTCATGCTATCGGTCGGCGTCCTGGATGAGGTCGGCGGCAGCGGCAGCAAGGCCATCGGCAGCAGCTATTCGACCTATACACCGACGATCTATGCGGGCAAAGGCTTTGGCGATCTGCCGGACGCATTGAGCTGGCTCAGGCCATTCGCCGTCACCGGTACCGTTGGTCAGCAATATGCCAGCGACAGCAGTGTTCCGAATGCCTTGAACTGGGGCGTGACCTTGCAATACAGCCTGCCGTACCTGCAATCCTTCGTCAAAAATGTTGGTTTACCGAAACCCTTCTCAAACCTGATCCCGGTAGTGGAACTGGCGATGAGTACCTGCACCAGCGGCAGTTGCTCCGGTCAGACCACTGGCACCATCAACCCCGGCATCATTTGGGAGTCACGTGCCGCTCAGATCGGACTGGAAGCGCAAATCCCTGTCAATGGCGCCAGCGGCCGTGGCGTCGGCGTGCTGCTGCAAGTCCACTTCTTTTTCGATGACATCTTCCCGAAATCTCTCGGCAAACCCATTTTTTAAGATCCCTTACCATGCATAACTCTTCATTTCCTTGCTCGGCCGTCCGTGGCTTTTTTCGCCTCTCCGCAGTCGTCGGCGCACTGTGCTTAGGCTGCATCGGTCAGGCCTGGGCACATGCCCAGCCTGAAACACAGTCTCCCGGCGCAGGTGCAGTCGTTAATGCGCCGCAAGAAGTTCGCATCACCTACGACGAAGCGCTCGAGCCGGCGTTTTGCAGCCTGATCGTCAGAGATGCTCGGGGCAAACAGGTCAACAGCGCCAAGGCTGAGGTCGACCCCATCACGCACCAGACCATGCACGTAGCGCTGCCCGCCCTGCCACCCGGCGTATATCAGGTGAAATGGGTCGCGGTCGCAGATGATGGTCACCGTACCCAGGGCAGTTATAAATTCACGGTAAAGTGATGGAACTGGTCACCACCTGGATGCAACCGTTATTTGCGGCATGGATGGATATGGCGCTGGCGGCGGCCGTTGGCGTCGCTGTGGTTCGAACTGCGGTGACGTCGACAGCAAGCTCCGCTCGACTCGCCAGCATGGCGCGCCGGGCTTGCGCACTGCTCGGCATTGGACTCGCGGCTTACCTGTGCGCTGGCACCGTTGCCATGACCGAAACCAATGTCGCCGACCTGCCCGCCTCGCTTTGGCTGGTACTTACGCAGTCACATTTTGGCGCCATGATCTGGCTGGCACTGGCTGCCTGGATCATGCTGATGGTGGCGACTGTCCGCTCTGCAGGGCAAATACGAAATAGCTTGTTCGTGGTTGGCCTGATTGGATTCGCGCTGGCACGGGCGGCGACCGGGCACGCGGCAGATCAGGGCTTCGTCAGTTTTTCCGTATTGATCCACACCGCACATGTGCTGGCTGCGACAGTGTGGGCCGGATCAGTCGGAATCTGTGTGCTGCTGACGTCCGACTGGTCCGACTGGTCCGGCTGGCAGCCGCGGCAGCGCAGTGCATTGGCACATCGTGTATCGGAAGTGGCTACGCTGGCGCTGCTGGTCGTGGTCGGTAGCGGGTTGTTCAATGTGGCACGGACGCTTGCACATGCCAGCAATCCTTGGGGTTCTGCCTATGC
The DNA here is from genome assembly GCA_004323695.1 of Burkholderiaceae bacterium. Taxonomy (GTDB): domain Bacteria; phylum Pseudomonadota; class Gammaproteobacteria; order Burkholderiales; family Burkholderiaceae_C; genus Rhodoferax_A. The sequence continues at coordinate 5,373 of SCRU01000180.1, read as the reverse complement.
CTGGGTATTGCTGGCGAAACTTTGCGCCGTTGCAATTGCTACCGGCCTGGGGGCGCGAAATCGCTGGTATTGGTTAGCGCAGCTGGATCATGATCAAGTGAACGGTGCCAAGGGGTTCAGGCGGGTATTGCTGGTTGAGGCGATGCTGCTGTTGGTTGTGCTGGCATTAGCCGCCAAGTTGGGAACGACTATGCCAGCGTAGGAGGAATAGTGCGTCGCGAAACCTATTCAATCGGCACTCTGTCCAAGTTCCAATGGGGTTGAGCCCGTTGTGTGGATGACATGAGCAAAGATCTGAGCAAGAATGCTGCTGCCAGCACCAAGACAACCCACGCCGCACAGGGTGTCGTCAAAAGGTCAATGACGAGGCGCTGTTGGCCAAACTGAAAGAAGGCCAGAACGTGAAATTCGACTTCGTCCAGGAGGGCGACGACTACGTCGCCACCGAAGTCAAGTATCAGCGCGGAATGCAAGCCAACAGCCTTGAGCCATGACGATAAAGCCCGGACCCTCTCGCGCCGCACCTCTATGGTGCTTTGCGGCCCTGTTCGTCGTTGCCGTGCCATTCAATTACCTTTGGGAAAGGGCTCAAGGCCTTCTTTTTGTCGGGATGGACGGGGGAAGTGCCTCCACCTGGCTGCATTGCTTCATTGCAAGCCTGGGCGACGGCGTCCTGATCTGGATCATCTTTGTCGTTGGCTGGATCATATTCAAGCGGTCCGATTGGTTTTTCTACCCCGGTGATCTGCATTACAGCGTGATGTTGGCCGCCGGACTCGGTCTTGGTGTTGTCGTCGAATGGGTAGGTGTCCGTCTTATCAACCGTTGGACATACACAGATCAGATGCCGCTGATCCCAGGTTTGGCGATTGGCCTTGTTCCAGTTATCCAGATGGTCGTTTTGCCGCCTGCAATATTCGTTGTGGCGGCCGTGTGGCTTAAACACGGATCGGTGAATTCGAAGTAATAAACAGCAAACGGGTTCAAAGCACTGAGTACTTGACTCGCAACGTGACGTGAGTGCCCAACCGTTTTCACATTACGCTTTGACTAGATAGTTGCGCATCAGGCCAGCGTCCTCGTGCTCCAGCATGTGGCAGTGGTAGACGAACAGCCCCGGGTAGTCCTTGAAACCGAGCAGGATGCGCACACGCTCTCCCGGCATCACCAGCACCGTGTCTTTCCATCCTTCGTCGAGCAGGCCGGCCCTGACCGTGCCCTGCTGGCGCGAGGTCGCTGCGGCAACGGAGCGCCCGATGACCCGAAACTGCAACCCGTGCACGTGCATCGCGTGCGCCATTGCCATGCCCATCATTCCGCTTCGACCATCGTTGCGAAACTCCCAGACCTCGTGCGTGCCGAGCTTGACGGTCTCCAGCGGGCTCACACCCAGCATATCGAAGCTTCGGCCGTTGATGCCCCAGGTCATCATGCCCATGGTGATATTGAAGACCTTGGGGTGATCGAAGTTCACGGCCATGCGCGGTTGCGGCCGCGGCAGACGGGACAGACGCTGCGGCGGCAGCGCCGGCTTGTCACTCCCGCCATGCTGGATCTGCAGCTTGAGCACCCCGAACGGTGCGCCATCGGGTAGCGCCGCGTCGCCCATCATCCCGCCCATCCCCATCCCGCCCTCGAAGGCCACGCTCTGCAGCGTCATCTCGGTGCCGGCCGGCCAGTGTGCGAAGTCCACCCACAGATCAACGCGCTCGGCGGGCGCCAGCATGACGTAGTCGCGCTGCAGCGGCGCTGCCAGCAAGCCGCCATCGGTGCCGATCACGGTGAGCGGCGCGCCGTCATGCCACGCCAGCTTGTAAATGCGGGAGTTCGAGGCATTGAGCAAGCGCAGGCGGTAGGCGCGGCGTTCGACCGCCAGACTCGCACTGGGGCGGCCATTGACGAGGATCTCGCGTCCGAGCACACCCATCATGCGGGCCATCATCTGCCCCATGCCACCCATGCCGTCGCCGTCCATCATTCCGCGATGTTGCGAGCCCTGCGCTGCCTCACCGGTCGGGCTCTGGGACAAGTAGGTCAATTGGTTGGCGTTGTCGAATGTCCGGTCCTGCAGGACCAGTGGGAGGTCATGCGGGCCGGTCGGCAAATCAAGGGCCGCCTCCTCGTCATCGCTGACCAGGAACAGGCCCGCCAGGCCGAAGTAGATCTGCTTGCCCGTGCGGCCATGCGGGTGTGGGTGAAACCAGTAGCTGCCGGCCCGGTCCACGACCGTGAAGTCGTAGACGTAGCGCTTCCCCGGTCCGATCACGTAGCGCGGGTGGCCATCCATGGGTTCGGGCACATGCAGCCCGTGCCAATGAACAATGGTCGACTCCGGCAACCCGTTGATCAGGTCGATGCGCACGCGCTGATCCCGGCGCACGCGGATGATGGGCCCCAGGTAAGTGCCGGCCGATGCGTCAAGCGTGTCCGCATCGCCGCGCAGCAGCTTGCCCTGGTAGCGCCATACCCGCGTCTGCGCCCCCGGGCGGATGGCGACACTGTCCTGCATCGCGTGCAGTTCGATGTGAACGTCGATGCCGGCAGCGGCGCGCTCCTCACCGCCGGCCCTCGCACTCAACGCCGGCAGGCCCAGCGCAGTGGCAGCCGCAGCCGTCGCGGAACGGATCAGGATGCGCCGTCTTTGTTTGTTCATGTAGTAGGTCTCCTATCTGGCTCAAGTGCGGCGTGCCAAGACTAACAACCGCCCATTCTGCCCATCATTCCCATCATTCCGAAATGCATCACGGCCATGCCGATGACGCCCAGGACCGCAATGCCGCCAATGACGGCGAGCACGATCACAGCGACCTTGAGTGCGGTGCCGCCCGTCGAGTTACTCATGGGTTGTTCCCTCGTTGGCGATCTGCGTCTGGGTCAGACCCTGGTCTCCGGGTGTTGCCTTTTTTTCGTCGGGGCTGGCGCTCTCGTCCTTCTTGTTGTCATTCATGCTCTTCATCATGAAGAGCATCGCCGCGGGGCAGATCAGCGCGACCAGGAAGGGTGCGCTGGCCAGAATGAACGCATGGGCTGCGGGTAGTGCGAAGTAGGCGACTGCGAGGCCGACGCCTAACCCGACAGCCATCTTCACCATCATTTTCGAATCGCATTTCATATTTTCTCCTTAGAAACTGGGACGTAGCGAAGAGGGGTGAACCTCTTTGCGTGCGCTGGTTAGTGGAGCTTTCAGGTTGGCGGAACAGGCAAGACCTCGGTTCCGGTGCGAAGATGCAGGAATCTCTCAACGGGCATCACGGCCACGATGCCTGCCCCTGCGATGTCGGAATGTGCGGCTTTCAGCAAGGCGTCGAGAAGGAGCTCCACTTTCGCTTCCTCCGTGAAGATCTCCATCTTCGTATGCTCGCTGAGCCAGTCGCTGGTAAAGAAATTCTTGTACTCGCCGAACCCCTTTACCTTTGTTAGCGTGATGCCTCCGACATGAATGCTTGCCAGCTTTGTTTCCAGCGATTCCACGGCATCGGATCGGACAATGGCAACGACATATTTGAAATTCATGATCGCCTCCTTGTTTTCTGTTGCCTGAACGGCAGACAGAAGTAGTGGGAAGATCGTTCAGGCGAGCGAATCGACCTCTGCTGGCCCGAACACCGGCGGCTCGTGTACCAGAGCGGCCCGTCAGCTCGTCAGCACGTGGGTTGGCTGCGGGTCAAGTGCGCAAGCAGCAGTGCAGGACGGCGTGCGGCGGGTCAGCCACAGCCAGTAGACCGGTTGGTCCTGTGTGGGATCCGACGTATCCGGAACTGTCACCCAGCGGTGCAAGCATGTAGAGGCTGGTCAGCAGCGCCGCAGGTACGGCCGGTGCGGGGGTGTGGTCTGCACTCTGTTGTCCGTATTGGTAGTGTGCAGCGCAAAGATTCGGCAGTGCGGGGTCCAGGCCGCCGTAACCCATGGCGCCCTGGTTCGCAGCGGCGCCAGGATATGACGCAATAGGGCCGGCACCATTGTGGTCAACCATCGCGACTGCGGCGTTGCCGGGTTGAACCTGCTCGAGCTGTGCCACGCGCGCAGTGCCGGAGCAAGCATAGGCAGCGACAGCCAACTGCGTGGACACAAGCACGCCAATCAGGAAGCGGCAGATCGCGCGTCTGGAGGCTTGAGTCAGCATCATGGCGGTTTGTGTGTCCGTGGGACAAAAAGTTCAGCGCATTGGCTCTGTCGCCTGCGTTTGCTGGAATATGTTCGCCCTGGCGGCCAGCGCGAAGTAAGCTTCGATCACGGTGTCGCTCATCGTGGCTTCGGGCGGTGCACAGGCTTCGATGGCCGACAACAGATGTTCGGCGACGATCCAGTCTTTTTGGCGGACAGCCTGCAGATACACCTTCAGCAGACACCGCTCGAGAGGAGTTGTTTTCATGGTGACTCCGGCAACAAGAATTAGTTGCCATGCTAGTCATTGACCCCGTGGGAAAGTCAAGCAAGCGACGGCATGCCCCTCGCTCAACGCGGGTTGCTGGTCGACCAAGAGGTGTGCCGAGTGGACGTCGCGCATCCCATAGCCCGAGCTGTATGCCCCGCCCGGGGCGGTATCCGTCGCTGCCGGTGGCGTCGTACTCCGCGACTTTCGCTTTGATCCGATCGGACTTTGCTTTGACAAGTCGCGCCAGGATGGCTCGCGGCCCATCCTGGCGGGCCACATGGTGACGACCGGAGTCTGACCCTCAGCCGAGCAGCCCCGACACCGCCGCAAAGACGCCAAAGACGCTGGTCACCACGATCAGCGTACCGGCAACCCAGGCGTACCAGCCGTTCAGTCGATGCTGGCCCGTCAATGCCTTGCGCGCCAGCAGGAACAGAAAGCCGAGGACGACGGGTAGCAGCAAGGCATTCATGACGTGAACCGCCACTGAGAGTTTGACGAGGTCGGCGCCGGAAGTCACCAACACGCCACTGACTTCGAGCACGTCGATACGGGTTTTGGCGTTGGGCATGCCTGCGACGATCCGGCTGTGGCGGACATACGGAAACGTCAAATCGGCGCGCCATGGGACAACGGTCTCGTACTGCTTGGCGACTTCGCGCTGCCGTCGCCGGCCATCGCCACCACCCGCCCCTGGGCCTGAAACCGCTCCACCAGCGCGAGCTTGTCGGCCGGCTTGGCCTCCCCATGCACTTTGTCGATACTGTTGGCGCCGACACATCTACAGTTCCGTTGCACTTCACACCACAACAAAGCCCATCAGCTGATCCGACATACAGGATTTATATTTTTACGGGTTGGGCAAAATCAGCCATGTTGTCCTGGGTTGGCTTTGTCGATATTGACGATTTATTGTAAAATGTCGTCATACTCGCACAATCCAGTCACCATGACCAACATTGCAACACCTTCCCATAAACGCACCCGCCAGGCGATCC
>SCRU01000179.1 GCA_004323695.1 Burkholderiaceae bacterium | reverse complement strand
TGGGCACGATGCGTTCGGCCGTGCCGTTGTTGCGATGCACGTCGGCGCCGCCGAGTTCCTCCTTCGTGAGCTTTTCGCCCGTGCCGCCGAGAACCACCGGCGGCCCGGCCGTGAACACCTGACCCAGGCCTTCGACCAGCACCCCCAGGTGCGACATCACGAAGCGCGCAGCGCCCAGCCCGACGGTCGGGCCCAGCGCTGCCGCGGCGACGGGCACCAGCGAAAGGTTGTCGACCACCGCGTCCCAACCCGGATTGACGGGGATGTAGGTATAGCCCGCATCGCGCGCCATCTTGACGCTGCCGCCGCCGCTCTGGCCGTCGAGCAGACGAACCATTGGCAGGCGCATCTGGCGCGCATAGTGTTCCAGGTAGATCTGCTTGGCGTGAATCGCGGCGTCGCCCGAGCCGCCGCGCCCGGTGAAGTCGTCCACGCCGAGCGCGATCTTGCGCCCGTTGAGGCGCGCCGTGCCGGCGACGAAGTTGGCGGGAAGCACCTGTGTGGCTTGCCCGCTGCCGTCATAGCTCGCAAAGCCGGCGAGGGCACCAATTTCTCGAAAGCTCCCGGCGTCGGCCATCGCCTCGATGCGCTCGCGCGCCGTCAGCTTGCCGTCGCCGCGCTGGCGTGCGACCTTCCCGGGGCCGCCCATGGCATGCGCCAGTTGGTGGCGGCGCTCGATCTCGGCGACTTCGGCGGACCAGTCTTCGGCCTGCTGGTTCACCATGGCGGCGCCGGTTGCTTCGTCCGCGCCCTGGATCGGCGTGCCGCAGGCCAGCAGGTAGCCCTGGTCGACCATGGCTCCGGCCTGCGCGGGCACGGCGTCGATGCGCATGGCCTGCGGCGCGCGGATCAGGTGCTCCATCTTCATGGCCTCGAGCACCGCGACGGTGGCGCCGGCCTGCACAGTGTCGCCTGGTGCCACGGCAAGGCTGACCAGTACGCCGCTCATGGGCGCGAACACGCCCAGGGCGCCTGCCGGCACGATCGGTTGAACCTCTTTCTGGATCAACTCTGCCTGCGCGTCGGCACTGGCCAAAGCCGGCCGCCGATGCGCGAGCAACCGGTTCAAATGGGTGGCGATGTAGCTGGTGTCGAGCGGGCCCGACGTGAAGTCGGAATCGGTCACGATGGCGTGCGCCAGGTCCAGGTTGGTCGCGAGCCCGCCGATCTCGAACTCGGCCAGCGCGGTGGCGCAGCGCCGCGCCGCGGTTGCGAAGTCGTCGCCATGCCCGATCACCTTGGCAATCAGCGAGTCGTAGCGCGGGTTGACGCGATAGCCGGAGTAACCGCAGGTGTCCACGCGCACGCCGGGGCCGAAGGGCAGGGCGAAGCCGCGGATCGTGCCGGCACTGGGGCGCGGCAGGCCGTCGGCGTCCAGCGTTTCCAGGTTGACGCGCGCCTGAACGGCGAAGCCACGCGGTCGTGGCGGTTCCGAGAGGCCGATATCCGCCAGCGACGCGCCGGCCGCGATACGCAGCTGCGCAGCCACCAGATCGACGCCCGTGACCCCCTCGGTCACGGTGTGCTCGACTTGCAGGCGCGGGTTGGCCTCCATGAAGAAGAACTCGTCGCCGTCGACCAAGAATTCGAAGGTGCCCAGGCTGCGGTAGTTCAAGGCCTTTGCCAATTGCAGCGCGGCGCCTGCGATGCGCTGGCGCAACTTGTCGTTCAGCGACGGGCTGGGCGCCACTTCGATCAACTTCTGGTGGCGGCGCTGAATGCTGCAGTCGCGCTCACCCAGGTGTTGCACGGCCCGGCCGTCGCCGATGACCTGGACTTCGATGTGGCGCGGTCGCAGTGCGAGACGCTCCACATAGAGTGCGTCGTTGCCGAAGGCCGCGCGCGCTTCCGACCGGCAGCGCTCGAAGGCCTCTGCCAAATCATTCAAATCGGTGACTTCGAGCATGCCGCGCCCGCCGCCACCCGAGAGCGCCTTCACCATCACCGCGCCATGCTTTTCGGCGAACGCCCGCGCTTCTTCCAGGGTCGTTGGCCCGCTCGTCCCGGGCAGCACGGCCACCTTGTGCGCGGCGGCAAAGGCGCGCGCCTGGGCCTTGTCGCCCATCACGCGCAAGGTCTCGGGCGTCGGCCCGATGAACACCAGGCCTGCGTCCGCGCAAAGCTGCGCGAAATCGGCGTTTTCGCTCAAGAAACCATAGCCTGGATGCACCGCGCCGCAACCGCTCTGGCGCGCCGCACAGGCGATGGCCGCCGCGTCGAGATACGCGGCGACGCCTTCGCCCGGCAGTGGCACTGCGGCGTCGGCGCGCCGTACGTGCAGCGAGTCGCGATCGTCGGCCGGATGGACTGCGACCGCCTCGAGGCCGGCCTCGCGCACGGCGCGGATCAGGCGCACTGCAATTTCGCCGCGATTGGCAATCAAGACTCTGCTGAGCGATGGGCTTTCCACATTGGTCCTTCCGTGCGCATTTTGATGATGAAAATAGCTTCCAGCCTATGCCAATTCTGGGTTTTGTGCTTCTGAATTAAGAGCACTCGCGTCGAATGCTCCAGCCGGCCACGCTCACCAGGCCGGCTTTGCTGCCCGATTCTCGCTGTAACGGAGGTTGCCGGCGTCGGCAAGAAGGCTGGCCGTCAGTGAGCCTGCTGCTCATAGGGCGGTGAACCCTTGGTGCCCACCATCCATTGCCCTATGACCACCTGCACGTCATCGACCTCGCGTGCCGCGGCATCCAGCGCATGCCCCTGCTCGGCGCTGCGGACACAGCCCTGCAGGAACACCCAGCGGCGCTGTACCACGAGCCAGATGCTCGTGTCGTTGAAGCGCCCGTCGTTCTGAATGAACCTGACCGCACGCGGAAAAATCTCCTTGTCATAGAGGTACGAATTGGGCAGCCGGCACTGGCCGGACCGATAGCAGCTGGTACCCCGTTCTACCCGGTCATGCTCCTTCTGCTTGACCTCGTCCTTGTCGAGCAGCGGGCCGCTGGGGACGGGGCAGCCCGCCAGTCCGTGCGTGGCCGGCCCGAACGGATCATGAAAATAGTTGGTGCGATCGGGCGGCGGTGGGGTTTGTGCCAAGCTCACGATCGGCACTGCGCCGATCGCCACCGCGAATGCATACGCCACCAGCGGAACCCGGGTCGAAGACCTGTCGCGATCGCTGGAATGTATCAACAGATTGGTCATTCGATTCACTGGCGGAGGCGGTGAGATTCGAACTCACGAACGGTTGCCCGTTGCCGGTTTTCAAGACCGGTGCAATCGACCACTCTGCCACGCCTCCGGAATCGATCATTTTACCCGGCACGGCGTGCACGCTTGGTCGCGATGAACCAGATCGCGTTGTGCAGTCGGCCACGAATCTTCAGGGCGGCCGCCCGAGGCAGTAGGTGGGTGGCTGAATGAAGCCTGGTCAGAAGCGGGTCGTCAGCCGGGTCAGCCACCCCGGCGAATGATCGACCAGCCAGGCCTGCGCCGGGTGGTCCAGCCCCGTCAGGATCAGGGCTGCGACGGCGATCAGCAGTACGCCCATGACCAACTTGCCGGCCTGGCCGGTCCGCAGCAACGGGCCGCGTGCTCGCAGCAGCGCGCCGCGCGAGACATAGGCCAGCAGGACCACGGGCGCCGCCGCGCCGATACCGAAGAGTCCCATGAGCAGCGCGACTTGCGGCAATTGCGCGCCCTGGCTCGCGAGCACGATGGCGGCGCCGAGGGTTGGCCCCACGCAGGGGCTCCAGACGATGCCCAGCACCAGTCCAATCGCGAACTGCCCCCGCAGTCCGTCCAGTTTCATGCGTCCCAGCAACTGGTGGCCCGCGCTGGACAGCCCCGAGGAGGCGGCGGCGAAGCGGCGCTGCAGCGAGCCGGACAGCAGCACGATGCCGAGCAGGCCGAGGACCAGCGCGCCCGCGTTCTGGAAGGTCGAGGCATCCAGACCCAGCGACGCGCCCGCCCAGGCGATGCCGGTGCCGATCAGTGCATAGGAGAGGGCGAGGCCGGCGGCCAGCGCCAGCGGCGCGCGCGGATGCGCGTTCAGCGCCGACCCCAGCAAAATGGGCAGGATTGGCAGCACGCAGGGCGAGAGCGTCGAAACCAGTCCCGCCAGCAAGCCGAGGCCGTACGCGCCGGGGCCGAAGGTCATCAGCGCACGGCTTTTTCGAACAGGCTTCGCAGACCGGCGCGGGAGGTGTCCCCAACCGAGCGCCCGACTTCCGTCTCACCCTTGAAAGCCACCAGCGTGCTCTGCATGGTGACGTGGTATTTCCGCAGCAGTGGCTTTTGCGAGTCGAAATCGATCCGCATGAGGGTGACGTCGCTGAAGGCGGGCTGCTTCATGATGTTCTCGACAATCGGCTTCTGTGCCTTGCAGGTGGGGCACCAGGTGGCGCTGATGTCCAGTACCACAGGCTTGCCCTCGCCGGTCAGGTGATCGAACGTTTGCTGGTTGTAGGGGACGATCTGGCCCGCCATCGCGAGCGAGAAGGCGGTGGACAGGCACAGTGTCAGGGCGGCGCGTGCAAATTTCATGATGTTTTCCGTTCGCGATGGTTTGAAATACCGTTCCTTGGTCGTGCGGGCGGGTGCTTTCTTACAATTTGCGCCGTCGCCCCGTCCGGCGGTTCATCTGGCTGGTTTATGCTGTCGGCCGGTGCCGCTTCGGCGGCTTGCGCATTCACATTTGTCTTTCCCGCGAAATTTCATGCTGATCTCACTGCGTTGCGCTTGCGCATGTGCCATTTTGCTCCTGCTGGCGCCATTCGCGCTGGCGCAGCCGCCAGCCACCGTCGTGCTGCAGGACTTGACCTGGACCGAACTGCGCGACTTGTTGCACACCGGCACCACCACGGTGATCATCCCGATCGGCGGCACCGAGCAGAGCGGTCCCTACGTGGCGCTGGGCAAGCACAACGCGCGTGTGCAGGTGCTGTCGCAGCGTATCGCGCAAGGGCTGGGGCACACGCTGGTGGCGCCGGTCATCGCCTACGTGCCCGAGGGAAGCTACGCGCCTCCCACGTCCCACATGCGTTTTCCCGGAACCCTGACCGTGCCGGACGACGTCTTCGAGAAGACGCTGGAGTCGGCGGCGAACAGCCTGAAGGTGCAGCCTGAAGGTGCATGGGTTCAGGAACATCGTTTTCCTGGGCGACCATGGCGGCTATCAGAAGGATCTGCGACAGGTCGTGGCTCGATTGAACCGGGAATGGGCCGGTTCGCCCGCGCGGGCCTTCGTTCCGCCGCAGTATTACGCGACCAGTTCCGACGGGTATGCACAGATATTGCGCCAGCATGGGGTGCCGCAGGACGAGATCGGCACCCACGCAGGGCTGGCCGACACTTCGTTGCTGCTGGCGGTGGCGCCCAACATGGTGCGGCTGGCGCAGTTGCGCACGGCGCCCAAGCCGGGTGCTGCCGACGGTGTGTACGGCGGTGATCCGCGTCACGCCACGGCCGCACTGGGCCAGCTGGGGGTGGATGCGATCGTGTCCAATACCGTGGCGGCTCTGCGAAAAGACACGGCGGCGCGCTGATGCGCGCTCCCCACGGACCCTTTCATCTTCAAACGGACTCCATCATGACCCCGATTTCCCGTTCCTTGCGCCGCGCGTGGCCGCGCGTGGCCGCTGTTGCACTGGCTGGCTTGTGTGTGGCCGGTGCCAGCTGGGCTGCCGCGCCGGTCGATACCGTGCCCGGCATGCCGCCTGTGATCAACCCCAACAACCTGTACAGCGAAGCGGGCGCCGGGGACTTCAGCCCCGCGGTCGCGGGTGCGCTGTCGCGGGTATACGTGCCCAATGTTCGCTCCGACGACGTCTATGTGATCGATCCGGCCACGTTCAAGGTGCTGTACAAGTTTCCGGTAGGCCATAGTCCGCAGCACGTGGTTCCCTCGTGGGACCTGAAAACCCTGTGGGTCGCCAACAACGCCGAAGGCCGCACCGACGGCAGTCTGACCCCGATCGATCCGAAGACCGGCAAGCCCGGGCCGGTGGTCGCGGTGGACGACCCGTACAACATGTATTTCACGCCTGACGGCAAGGACGCCATCGTGGTGGCCGAGGCGCGGGCGCGACTGGATTTTCGCGACGCGCACACGATGGCCCTGAAGTTCAGTGTGCCGACACCCGGCTGCAAGGGCATCAACCACGCCGACTTCTCCATCGACGGCAAATACGCGATCTTCACCTGCGAGTTCGAAGGCCGGCTGGCCAAGATCGACATGGTCCATCACAAGGTCATGGGGTACCTGACGCTCGACAAGGGCGGGATGCCGCAGGACATCCGGATTTCTCCGGACGGCAAGGTGTTCTATGTCGCCGACATGATGGCGGACGGCGTTTTCCTGGTCGATGGCGACAGCTTCAAGAAAATCGGTTTCATCAAGACCGGCATCGGCACGCACGGGCTGTATCCGAGCCGGGACGGCACCAAGCTGTACATCTCGAATCGCGGCTCGAACCTCATCCATGGCCCGCGCCACGGCAAGGGCAGTGTCTCGGTGCTCGACTTTGCCACGCGCAAGGTGATCGAGACCTGGCCGATCCCGGGTGGCGGCAGTCCCGACATGGGCAACGTCAGTGCGGACGGCAAGATGCTGTGGCTGTCGGGCCGGTTTGACGACGTGGTTTATGCGATCAACACGACCACGGGCGCGGTCAGGTCGATCAAAGTCGGCATGGAGCCGCACGGCCTGACGGTGTGGCCGCAACCCGGGCGCTACTCGCTGGGCCACACGGGCAACATGCGCTGATCGGGCCCGAAACGGCCTACACCCTGACCCGGTCGGCGGCGAGTCGCAACTCGCGTGCCATCGCGCAGGCCAGCTTGAGGCGGCGCAGCAGCCATGGTGTGAGGTCGGCCGCCACCAGCGGATCGGGCCGGGGCTGGAACGGCTGGCCTGCCGCGCTGGTCCCGGTATCCAACCCGGCACCGGGGTCGGGATCTAGGCCGGCCAGTGCGTCCTGAATACGCTGCGCCGCCTGCTGCAGTGCCGGTTGCGCCACCGCCAGGTTCAGTTGGGGACGGCGCAACAGCAATAGCGACTTGATCGCGGCGAGCTGGCCCAGCAATTGGTAGCTGCACGACTGCAGTGCTTCGACCGCCTGCACCGGCAGCCGCACCTGGCGCGGCTCCGCGACGGTGCGCTGCAGCGTGAGCGTCAGCGCCGCCAGGCTGTCGTACGCCTCGCGCCGCGCGAGCCGCCACGGCAGGTCCGAGGTCTGCGCCGCGTCGACCAACGCCAGCGCCAGCTTCGCGTGCTGGCGCTGCGCGTTCACGCAGCGCGTGACCAGCGGCGGAATCTGCGTGCGCTCCCAGGCCGGCAGGATGTAGCTGAACAGCCAGGCGATGGCCGCGCCCAGCAGCGTGTCGGCCATGCGCAGCGCGGCCGCGAAGCTCGGATGCAGACCGGCCTCCAGCATGTGCGCCAGCAGCAGCGCGGTAAAGGTCGCGGCCACCGTGGTGTACAGGTAGCGGCGCAGCGCAAACGCATGCGACATGCCGGTGGTCAGGGCGACCACCAGCAGGATCACCAGGCCACTCGGGCGCAGCGCCAGCAGGCCCGCGACCAGCAGGCAGCCAAGCAGCGTGCCCAGCACCCGCGCATTGCGCCGCTGCACCGTCTGCGCCAGGTTGCCGCGCATCACCACGGCGGTGGTCAGCATCACCCAGTAGCCGTGGCCCTGCCACGGCAGGTGCATCGACAGCAGGTAGCCAACCGCAACCGCCAGTGTCGCGCGCAGCGCGTAGCGCATCACGGGCGCGTGCCAGGCCAGCTGCAATTTGAGCGGCTGCAGCGTCCATTGATTGGGGCTCACGAACATCTGCCACTGCGAGCGCACCTGCGCCAGCTCCGGACGCTCGTCGCCGCGCGCGAGCCGGGCCATGCGGATCGTTTCGTTGTGCAGATGCCCGATGCGGTTCGCCATGCTGTGCAGCAGCGCGTCGGCGTCGGGCTCGCCCTCGGTGAGCGGCAGCGGCGCGCGGCTCGCGTCCGGCTGCGCCGGCAGCGCGCCATGCAACTGCTCGCTCAGGTCGGGCGTCGGCACCGTGGCGCGGCGCGCGCGTGCGAGCAGCATCTCCAGCGCGAGCTGTTCCATCCCGGCCGCCGCCGTTTCCAGCCCCGAGCGCAGCAGCGGCGCGGTCAGCAGACTCGCGCTGGCGTGGTGCTTGAGCAGATAGTCCAGGTCGAGGTCGCAGGCAAGCTGGTGGTCGCGTGCCTCCAGCAGCGCGAGCAGCATGGCGGCGAGCCGCTGGCGCCTGCGCGTGGTCGGCGACTCCAGCACCACGTCGCGCGTGCCCTGCAGGTAGTCGGCCAGCGTGATCTGCTGCGCCAGCATCGCGGTCAACAATTGCTGGTGGTCGGCCTCGGGCGTGAGCCGGGCCGCCTGCAGGCGCAGAATCTTCGCGAACGCGACCATGGATTCGGCCAGCAGCTGTATCCGGTACAGCGGATTGAGCAGATGCGTCATCGCTACCGCCCAGATCAGGTACAGCACGCAGCCAAGCGCGAAACCGCCGGTGCTCGCCGCGATCTGGCGCAGCGAATCCGGCGCCGGCTCGGCGATCGCGAGAATCATCGCGATCAGTACCGCGAACGTGATCGGGCCGCCGCGCTTGCCCCAGGACATCAGCATCACCGAGCCGTAGGTGCCGAGCACGATCACAATGCCCAGCAGCAGCGCGTCGTGGTGCACGTACTGGACCAGCGCATACATCGGCGTCGCCAGCAGCGGCGCCGGCAGCATCTGGGTCAGCTTGCGATGCCGCGGCGAGGCCACGTCGGGCATCGTCGTAATCAGCACGCCGACGCCGGCGCTGGCGGCGGTGGCGACGCCGAACCCGGCCGCGACGATCAGCAGGATCACGAGCAGGCCGACCGCGACCGCGAGGCCATTCGTCACGTACTGGCTGAGCAGCACGTAGAGCGCGCCGCGCAGGCGCGCGGGCAGCCGGGCGGCCAGCGTCGGGCGCCCGGGTGTCGCCAGGTCGGAGGGATTGCGGTTCATCATCGCGGACGTCAATGTACCGGAGTCCGCGGTGCCGCGGGGCGGGGTCAGGGTGTGGGTGTGGGGGCGGGGCCGGAATCACCGGCCGGCAGCGTTTCGTTCGCAGGTGGCCGCTGCCGCAATGCGGCCTTCTCGCCGGCGCTGGCAAACTTGCTGTACTTGCCCAGCAGCGCCACGAGCTGGCCGTAGATCTTCGGGTTCGCGGCCAGGCATTCCTTCTGGTCCAGGAAGTGGGCCTCGCCCGTCAGGTTGCCGACCAGGCCGCCAGCCTCGGTCACCAACAGCGAGCCGGCCGCCATGTCCCAGGGCTGCAGGCCGGTTTCGAAAAAGCCATCGGTAAACCCCGCCGCTACATAGGCCAGGTCGAGTGCGGCGGCGCCGGGGCGGCGCAGGCCGGCGGTGCGCGGCATCAGGTCATTCATCATGGCCAGGTGGTTCCTGAAGTTGTCGCCCGGCCGGAACGGAAAGCCGGTGGCAAGCAGGCATTCCTGCAGCCGCGTGCGCTTGGACACACGCAGGCGCCGGTCGTTCATGTAGGCGCCGCGGCCCTTGGTGGCGGTGAACAGGTCGTTGCGGCTGGGGTCGTACACCACGGCCTGCTCGACCTTGCCGCGCGCGGTCAGCGCGATGCTCACGCAATACACGGGAAAGCCGTGGATGAAGTTGGTGGTGCCGTCCAGCGGGTCGATGATCCAGACGAATTCCGAATCCTTCGCGCCATGCTCGCTGCCCGATTCCTCGGCCAGGATGCCGTGACCGGGATAGGCCGTGAGCAGGGTTTCAATGATCACCTGCTCGCTCGCCTGATCCACCTCGGTGACGAAATCGTTCACCTGCTTTTGCGATATGCGGATGGCTTCCACGTCGAGCGCGGCGCGGTTGATGATCGCGCCGGCGGCGCGGGCGGCCTTGATGGCCACGTTGAGCATGGGGTGCAGATTGG
>SCRU01000178.1 GCA_004323695.1 Burkholderiaceae bacterium | reverse complement strand
GCACAGGCAAGGATCGCCAGTGGCTTGCGGCTGGCGTGCAGGGCCTCGCGCCCTACTGGTTTGAGCTCGATGCCACGGCCTATCTGGGCAGTGGCGGCCGCACCGCGCTGCGGCTCGAAGGAAGCTATGACTGGCTTCTCACGCAAAAGCTGATTCTGCAGCCGCGCACCGAATGGAATTTCTACGGCAAGAGCGATCCTGCCAACGCCATCGGCAGCGGCCTTGCCAACGCCAGTGCGGGTTTGCGCCTGCGCTACGAAATCACGCGCCAGATCGCACCCTACATCGGCGTCGAATGGCAACACAGCTTTGGCCGCACGGGAGACTTCGTGCCCGCCTCGGGTGGCAGTGCCACCCAGACGCGCTGGTTGGCGGGCTTGAGTTTCTGGTTCTGATTTTTCCCAAGGAGTCGTTTGAATGAAGAAAAGCATCGTCATTTCCCTGTTTGCCGCTGCGGCGTTTCCGCTAGCTGCGCTGGCTGCCGGCACGCACGCTGGTGGCCACGACATGCCCGCCTCGCACGGCAACATGAGCATGTCGGAGCACAGCGCCATGTTCGGCCAGCCCGGCGACCCCGCCAAGGTCACGCGCACGATTGACGTGGTGATGAACGACAACATGCGCTTCGATCCCTCCAGCATCAATGTGAAGGAGGGCGAGACCGTGCGCTTCATCGTGCGCAACGCCGGCAAGATAAGGCACGAAATGGTGCTCGGGTCGCTGGACGAATTGAAGGAGCACGCCAAGGAAATGCGCGCCAATCCCGGCATGGTGCACAGCGAGCCTAACCAGGTGAACCTCAAGCCCGGCCAGCGCGGCACGATGGTGTGGCAGTTCACCCAGCCGGGCAAGGTCGATTTTGCTTGCACCGAACCGGGACACCTTGAAGCCGGCATGACCGGGCAAGTCGAGGTTGCTCGCTGAACTGATCTTGCAAGTCCTTTGGAATCTCCATCGATTATTCCTTCAGAGACCATCGTGACCACCATCCAACGTCTGCTCACCATCTCCGCCCTGGCCATGGGCGTTGCCTGCCGATGGCGGGCCATGCCCAGGTCAGCCCCAGTCCAGGTCAGGTGAGCCATGTCCACGAGGGCGATCTGCTGAGGGTGCGTCCCGGTGAAAAAGTGCCTGTTGACGGTGTGGTGACCGAGGGCAGCAGCGCGGTGGACGAATCCATGTTGACCGGTGAGCCCCTGCAGGTCACCAAGCGTGCCGGCGACAAGCTGATCGGCGCCACGATGAACACTTCGGGCGCCCTGGTCATGCGCTCGCAGCGCGTCGGCTCGGCGACCGTGCTGGCGCAAATCGTGCAACTGGTCGCCCAGGCCCAGCGCTCCAGGGCGCCGATGCAGCGCATGGCCGACCAGGTCGCCGGCTACTTCGTGATGGCCGTGGTCGCGATTGCGGTCCTGACCCTGCTGGCCTGGGGTTTCTTCGGCCCGCCACCGAGCTGGGTGTACGGCTTGGTCAATGCGGTGGCCGTGCTGATCATCGCGTGCCCCTGTGCGCTCGGTCTGGCCACGCCCATGTCGATCATGGTCGCCACCGGGCGCGGTGCGACGCAGGGCGTCTTGTTCCGGGATGCCGCGGCGATCGAGAATTTCCGCAAGATCGATACCCTGATTGTGGACAAAACCGGGACCTTGACCGAGGGACGGCCCGCCTTCAACCGGGCGGTTCCCGCAGCGGGCTACAGCGCCGACGAGGTGCTGCGGCTGGCCGCGAGCCTGGACTGGACCAGGGCAGCGAACATCCGTTGGCCGACGCCATCGTGCGCGCCGCACGCGAGCGCGGCTTGACATTGGTGAAGGTTGATTCATTCGAATCCGGTTCGGGTGTCGGTGTGCGTGGCGTGGTCGAGGGCAGGTCGCTGGCCTTGGGGAGCCCCACCCTGATGGCGCAGGAGGGCGTGGCCACCGATGTCCTGCGAGCCGATGCGGAGGCTTTGCGCATCGAGGGCGCCAGCGTCATGGCGCTGGCGGTCAACGGCCGACTGGCCGGCCTGTTGGCGGTCTCCGACCCCGTCAAAGCCAGCACGCCGGCGGCGCTGCAGACCTTGCGCGAGGCCGGCATCCGGGTCGTCATGGCCACCGGTGACGGCCTGACCACGGCGAAGGCCGTGGCCCAGCGCCTGGGCATCGATGAAGTGCATGGCGAGGCCAAGCCGGCCGACAAGCTCGCGCTGGTGGAGCGGCTGCAGGCCCAGGGGCGGGTCGTGGCGATGGCCGGCGACGGCATCAACGATGCACCGGCCCTGGCTAAGGCCGATGTGGGGATCGCCATGGGGACCGGGACCGACGTGGCGATGAACAGCGCACAGGTCACGCTGGTCAAGGGCGATCTGCGCGGCATTGCGACGGCCCGGGCGCTGTCGCAGGCGACCATTGCCAACATGAAGCAGAACCTGGGGTTCGCCTTCGTATACAACTCCCTGGGCGTGCCGTTGGCGGCAGGGGTGCTTTTCGCCTTCACCGGCTGGCTGCTGTCGCCCATGATCGCGGCCTTGGCCATGAGCCTGAGTTCAGCCTCCGTCATCACCAATGCGCTGCGTTTGCGTCGTCCCGACTGATGGGCGGGTTTTCCGCTGATTGCGCACGGTGGTTGTAATGGGTACGCACGCATCAGGCTATTGTCGACACCGGGAGCGCGGGCTACATAGAGGACTATCATCGAATTCACTGGGCAGCCACGAAAACCACCATGGACACCAAATCACACTGGGAACAGATCTACACCACCCAGGCCGCCGACGCGGTGAGCTGGTACCAGCCCCATGCAATCCTGTCGCGGCAGTTGATCCGCGCCATTGCACGGGATAGGTCAGCACACATCCTCGACGTAGGCGGCGGCGCATCCACGCTGGTGGACGATCTGCTGGCCGACGGCATGACCCAGGTCAGCGTGCTCGACATCTCCGGCGCGGCGCTTGCCGTGGCGCGCAAACGGCTGCGGACCAGCGCGCGTCGCGTGCAGTGGCTGGAAGGCGACGTCACCCAGCCTGTGGTGCCTCCGGCCAGCATCGACATCTGGCATGACCGCGCCGTGTTCCACTTCCTGACCGACCCGGCCGACCGCGCGGCCTATGTGGCACAAGTGCGCCGTGCGGTGCGCCCGGGCGGCCATGTAATCGTGGCGGCCTTTGGGCCGGACGGCCCGGTGCAATGCAGCGGCCTGCCTGTTGTGCGCTACGCACCAGATGCGCTGCATGCCGAGTTTGGCGATACTTTCGAGCTGCTGGAGCACCTGGGCGAAGACCATCACACCCCGATGGGTGTCATCCAGCACTTTGTGTACTGTCACTGTGTGATGCATTGAAAGTTGCCAATTGAAATCCCCCCTCAATCCCGGTGTTCTGGCAGCGCTGCTGGCCGCCATGCTGTTTGGGGCCGGCACGCCCTTGGCCAAGCTGTTGCTGGATCAGGCCAGCCCGTGGCTGCTGGCGGCCTTGCTATACCTTGGCTCAGGCTTGGGCCTGCTGGGCGTGCGCTTGGCAAGGCGTGCGGCGGCGGTCAATCTGTCGAGCAGCGAATGGGGCTGGCTGGCCGGAGCGGTAGTGTCCGGCGGTATGGTGGGCCCTGTCTTGCTGATGGTCGGACTGTCAGGCATGACGGCCGCCGGCGCTTCGTTGCTGCTGAATCTTGAAGGCGTGCTGACCGCCTTGCTGGCCTGGTTCGTGTTCAAGGAAAACTTCGATCGGCGCATCGCGCTGGGCATGCTGGCCATTGTCGCGGGCAGCGTGGTGCTGTCGTGGCCGGGTACCGTGCGCCTGGATTCGGTGTGGCCGGCAATGGCGGTCGCCGGCGCGTGTCTGGCCTGGGCGATCGACAACAACCTGACACGCAAGGTATCGCTCGCCGACGCGTCCTTCATCGCCATGGTCAAAGGATTGGTGGCAGGTGCGACCAACCTCGTGCTGGCGTTGGTGTTGGGCGCGGCCTGGCCCAGCGTCCTGGTCGTCCTCGCCGCGACGGGCCTGGGTTTTGCCAGCTATGGGGCCAGCCTGACGCTGTTTGTGGTGGGCCTTCGATCGCTGGGAACGGCGCGCACCGGCGCCTACTTTTCCATTGCGCCGTTCTTCGGCGCCGCACTGGCGATCGGCCTGCTGGGCGAGGCCGTTACGGTGCAGCTGGTTGCGGCGGGTGTCTTGATGGCTGTCGGCGTGGTGTTGCACCTGACCGAGCGCCACGAGCATATGCACACGCATGCGCCGCAGGCGCATAGCCATGAGCATGAACACGGCACCGGGGATGAACACCACGATCATCCGCATGATGGGCCGGGCCCCGTTGGCAAGCGTCATACGCATTGGCACGAGCATGCACCGATCGAGCATCGGCATGCGCATTTCCCGGATGCCCACCATCAGCATGGCCACTAAATGACTTTTTGCTGTGTCAGCATATCAATGATCGGGCAGGCCACGCCGCCGTCGCCAGCATCACACTGCCGCACCAGCCCACTCAGCACCTCTCTCATGGCAGCCAGGTCGGTGATCTTTTGCTCGATCAGCACCAATTTGCGAGAGGCCAAAGCCCGCGTCTCGGCGCACGCCCCTCCTTCATTCAGGTGCAGAAGGCCGCCTACTTCGGCCAGCGTGAAGCCGAGCGTTTGCGCACGCTTGATAAAGTGCAGCCGCCTAACGGCTTGGTAGGCTCCTCCAGCAGGCCGCGCCGCTGGTAATACCGAATGGTCTCGACGTTTACCCCAGCGGCTTGCGCCAGTTTGCCGATTGTCAATTCTGCCAACATCACACTCCTCTTGACTCCGTATGTAAGTACGGAGTTTAGAGTCGCAAATGACTCAACAGGTTCACGAGGACAGGCATGGTACCCATCTCAGTAAAAGGCTCGCCGATCGCGGGCGTACTGGCCGCCATCGGCGCGTCGGTGTGTTGCGTCGGGCCACTTGTGCCGCTGGCGCGATCGACACGGATTTGCGCTGCCAACCCGATCTGAATGGTGCGTGACTTCCACAAATGATGTCGGGGTTGATCGTACACGTGGCTGTCGGCGTGGCACGTCGCCCCAGGAAAGCCGCCGGCACTACCATTCGCAGGAGGAGTCACTCGCCGGTCTCGATCAGACGAGTCGCCCAGGAATGCGGGGCAGCGCCGGAGCGAAAGTAGCCCAAGACCGTTGGGACGCTCCGGTGGCTGGTCATCGCCATTGTTTCTGCCAGCGGAACATTTTGGCGGCCGGCTTCGGTCACGAAGCCGGCCCTGAGCGAGTGAGCAGAGAAATCACCGGCTACACCGGCCAGAGCGCAGCGGGTTTTCACGATGTCGCGCACCGCTCCTGGAGAGATGCCTGCACCCACATGGCCGCCTTTGCGCACTTGCCGAAAGATCTTTCCCTCGGCGATCTTGGAGGCCTCCAGCCAGGCCTGCAGCGCCTCGGCCGCCACACCCAGCACCGGCTTGTCGTTCTCCGGTCGATCGACACCGGCCTGGTTCGTCTTGGAGTAGGCGAGGGTGTAAATGAAGTCCGTCGCTCCCACCCGTTTCAAAAACTTCATGTCCGCCCCTGCGACCTCGGATCTCCGCCGCCCACCGCTGGCCCAGGCGAAGAGGAGGAGGGCGCGATCGCGTTTGCCGCGCAGCGAGTCATCGCACGTGGCCAACATGGCCTGTAGCGGATCTTTGGTCAATGCGTCTTTTTTCCGGGGCAGGGCGCCGCGCTTGGCGTAGGCCTTGCGGGTCCTGGACAGCAGTTCTCGCACCTTAGGGTCATGACAGGGGTTCTTGAGCTCGCGCAGCTGGTGGGCTTTGGACAACACGGCGATCCGGTGCACCAGGGTGTTGCGCGCCAGCGCACCCAATTTCCCCTTGTAGCCGGCCGCAACCAGCGTCTGGTCAATCAATACCGGCAGTTTTGACACCAGGCCGATGCACGTCAGCAACGCGTGCACGCTCTGGCCGCGTGGCGGTCAGCCCGGCTGCGGCTGATGGCCAGCGCGGGCACGCTGGGGCGGGGCGCCGTGGATGCGCACGATGCCGCGACATGGCTACCGCCGGAAGCGCGATAGTGCACCATACGCAACCATACGCGAATCGTTAATGCAGATGCAGATTGAGATAGGGTGATGTGCCCGCATGGCCATCGGCCGGAATTGCTCGAAGCACCGCAACGGGGCGCGACTTGACGCCCCATTGCCCATTTGTTCGGCATCAGCGGCAAACGCAAGCCCGGCGCCACATTTCTGAGTTGTTCAGACATTTACCCACAGCCTAGACCACAGATTGCGTGGAGCAATTTACGCTGGCGAGGACTGCATGCCTGGGCTACGGGCAGTGGTAGAGGGAAGGGGAGACGCGGTACCCGGTCGCGCAGCGTCTGGTGGATGCGACGCCGCTGCTGGGGCGGCTTGCGGTGGGAAGCAGGGATTTCAGGTGAGGGCGAATTGGGCCTTGAAGATGACAGTGGCCGCTCCATGCTCCATCTGGGCGAGCCAGCACGCTTGGACCCAAACCCGAATGGCGAATGAAAAAGCGCGTCATTCAAGCTGTGGCACCCAGTCAAAGCAGGCAGCATGTACGGATGAACAAAATCCAGTACGAGCGCATGGCCGCGCTGAAAGATTCGGCCAGAGCCCTGGTGCTGGCCCATGGCCAGACCCGGCGAGACGGCAAAGTCGCGTCAAAGCGCACCGTCGACAACACCCTGGAAGTCGCCGCCGTGGCGTGCGGCCGACTCTGGGCGCTTGGCATGGAACTGCGCGACATCCGCAATCTGGAGGACAGGCACCTTCGCGCCCTGATTCGAGACTGGTACGGCAGCGGTAAAGAGCCCAAGACCATCCAGAACGACGTCAGCCGCCTGCGCCAGATCTGCCGCTGGATCGGCAAGCCGCACCTGATACCAGCCAGAGAAGGCGCGGCGCACTTCGTGCCCGAGGTGGATCCGGGCGTCTTCAGCGTCAACCCGCTGGCCCAGCACAGCAAGAGTTGGTCCGAGAACGGCCTGAACGTCGTCGAGAAAATCCAACAGGCCGACGCCATCGACCGCCGGTTCGGCGCCATGCTGCGTCTGGGCCTGGCCTTCGGCCTGCGCAGGAAGGAACAGCTGAGAATCGTCCCGACAAAGGCCGACGCGGTTACGCACCTGCTGATCAGGGACAACATCGGCAAGAGCGGGAAGGACCGGGACATTCCCATCGTGCACCCGTTCCAACGAGCGATGCTGGATCACGCCAAGAGTGTCGCCGGTTTCAGACGGCCACTGGGATGGCCCCGGAACACATATCAGCAGAATCAAAAGCGCTACTGGTACAACATGAGAAAGCTGGGGGTATCCGGCAAGGACAGCGATTGCGTGGGCCACGGCCTGCGGGCCGAGTTCGCGGAGAACATGGCCATGCTCCAGGGCCTGTTGCCCCCGACCCTGGGGGGCACCGCCGACCAGATGGGCGAGGCACAGCGCCAAGCCATCCAGATGAGGGTAAGCGAGGCCATGGGACACCACCGCATCAATGTGACCGGCGCGTACTACGGCAGCTTTAGGGTGCGGCAGGTGCTGGAGAGAAAAGGGGAAGACTATCTGGAGTACAAGGGCTTCAAGGCGCGGGTACAGACCGACCTCAAGACCGACCGCCTAAACGCAGTGATCGCGGGCGAAGGCGAGGACATCGAGATCACCGACGAAACCCTTGCTGGGCTGCGCGCGCAGTTCCAGGAGATTGTGGAGAAGATCATTTTTGAAAGAATGGGCAGCGAGGAGGTAAGTGACGGCCGACCGGGCGTGGAATCGCCGCCTGATAAGTAGGTCGGTACGAACGGTAAATCTTCGATCAAGCCGGCGCCTGGCCGGGTTTCCGAGAAGGAGAGGCTGCTGCAGCTATTGGCTGAACGGCGTCTGTCCGTGGCGGAGACCGATCAGCAGCTTGCTGGACCGGTCGGCGACGCACGCTTGCGGCCAGGATCTGATATCTACGTTCGCAAGCCGAAGGGCAGGTTCAGGCTAATTGTGTTGAAAAACTCCCCCGCAATTGCTAAATTTGAGGCACGACCAACTCTGTGTGGAGCCGGCCATGATGGGATCTCAGACGGCGGGACAAGACAAACTGTTCTACTCCTTCAACCTCGAAGATCACATCCCCTCCAATCATTTGCTGCGTGGCATTGACCGATTCCTGGACCTGAGCGATCTGCACCGCCACCTGAGTGAGTTCTACAGCCACACGGGACGCCCCTCGATTGATCCCGAACTGATGATCCGCATGCTGGTCGTCGGTTACTGCTTTGGCATCCGCTCCGAGCGCAGGCTGTGCGAAGAAGTTCACCTGAACCTGGCCTATCGGTGGTTCTGCCAACTGGGCCTGGAAGACAAAGTACCCGATCACTCCACCTTCTCCAAGAATCGCCACGGCCGCTTTCGTGAGAGCGAGACCTTCCGCCATGTGTTTGAGACTGTGCTGCGCCGCTGCATGTCTGAAGGCATGGTGGGCGGTGAAGGCTTCGCCGTGGATGCCAGCATCATCAAGGCCGATGCCAACCGCGCTCGCAGCGTGCCGTTTGCAGAGATGAAGGAGTGGAGCAAAAGTGAAGGGGCGAGTCGGGCCGTTCGTGAATACCTCGAAGCACTGGATGAGAACAACCCCACTGACGATGATGATCACAATGGCAATTCAGTGGCTGATCCCAAGATAGTCTCGACGACGGATCCAGCGGCTCGATATACAGCAGCACCGGGTGGGCCAGCCTTCTTTGCGTACTCCACCAATTACCTGATTGATCTGGATGCCGGCATCATCATGGACGTGCAGGCGACTCCGGCACACCGCACGCAGGAAGTGGAGTCCACCAAGACCATGGTGCAGCGGGTGCAGGAGCGCTTCGATATCACGCCCCACCGATTGGTCGGTGACACCGCCTATGGCAGCGCACCCATGCTCGACTGGATGGTCAACCACAAGCAGATCGAGCCGCATATGCCCATCTGGGACAAGACGCGACGCAAGGACGACACCCTCTCGAGCAACGAGTTCCAGTGGAATGAACAGCTCAATGAGTATCGCTGCCCTGAGGGGAGTCCTCTACGAAGCGAAAGACGCCCATTCAAGAACCCGCGCACACACGTCACACAAGCCGACACCGTCATCTACCGCGCAAGTCAGCACGACTGCACGGCATGCCCGAGGAAGGCCCAATGCTGTCCGAATACACCGATTCGCAAAATAGCCCGCAGCATTTATGAGGGTGCGCGTGACGTTGCACGGCGCATCGCCCAAACCGACGCATTCCGGCAATCGGGCCGACAGCGCAAGAAGGTCGAGATGCTGTTTGCCCATCTCAAGCGCATCCTCAAGCTCGACAGACTACGTCTTCGCGGACTCTCGGGGGCGCAAGATGAGTTCCTGCTGGCAGCGACGGCGCAGAACTTGCGAAGAATGGCCAGGTGGTTGATGCCCGCAAGCGGAAAAGCAGGTTTAGTCCCCGCATGAAAGGGGAACAGAGGAAGCCGCCTCCATTTAAAAATCAAAACACTGGATAAAACTGAGATCAGGCAACTGAAGATCGAGCGCGACCGCGTTTCAGATCGAGTTTTTCAACAGAATTGGCTGACACCGGTCGGTCAGTAGCATAGGACGGCCTCACCCAACCAACCCAAAGCGGAAGTCGGCGACTCTTAGTTCATCGTCACAAAGCTGACATTAAGGTTTGAAAGGCCAAGCGAGTAGGTTGGATGCCAGGAATCCAGCCTGCCAGTCACAAATCCCAATTTTCTGGCATAAACCCTTCCAGATTTCGGGATTCGAACCGCCGGCTGCGTTCTAAATTAGGCGTAGGCCTCGCCAGTAAGAACGATAGCCGACACATCGGGCTTGGATGCACGCAATGCTGTAGACGAAACGACATAGCGTTTCGGTTCCGCATAGGGAATTGCGACACCATAGTCGCCATTGACAATATCGAGCTTCATTTCATAGCACGCAAGTGCGGCACCTACGGTGATTAGCTTACTCGCGAGCGGTGTGACCACCAAGCGGCATCCTCCGATCACACTCAGGCTTCGCTTGTAACGCTTCATCGCCCCAAGCAGTTGCCGATAGGCCTCGAAAGGATTGCTTTCGTGGGCATAGAGGACGTTGGTCAGGAGTGTCTCACGAGCGTCAAACAACGGCACTTTATATTCAATTAGCAGTCGATCCCCTCGACGCGGGTCTCGCGAGGGATGAGGAAGCACCGGGCAAATTTCGGCCGAGTCTGGAATCTGATCGTCCAATACCTTTTGCAGCTGCGACACCCGGTTCTCGCCGAGAACTGGAAACCAAACGAGAGGCCAGTCAATTGTACTTTCGGTCTGCAGGGCGCTCGCAAATCCAGGTATCAACACCAGTTCGTTGCTAGGATCTTCGGACTGAATTTTGCTGTCGAGGTCGGCATCCTCGCCAACCAGAATCTGCAGGTTAATGCCCGACGCAGCCAGAGGAATGGCAGTATAGCGATTTGGCACCAAACGCTGCAAAAGAGCGAGCATTAGCGACAAATAAGCTATGCGGGGCATTGAACTGACATCGAGCACGATGTCAGTCTGATCAGTGACGGCCCGTAGCACCTCTTCGGTCCCCCTACGCAAAGCGTTGCGGGCTTGTCTGAATTTTTGTGTTCGAGGCGCTGGGTAGACTTGTCCACGGCGGCGGGCGTCGCTTGCGACGAACGACCGACGCGGTGGGCAAGTCGGTGCCACATCTTAAGCGGCAACC
>SCRU01000177.1 GCA_004323695.1 Burkholderiaceae bacterium | reverse complement strand
CCGCCCGAATTGCCGGGATTCACTGCAACGTCGGTCTGGATGAAGGGCACCTCGTCGTCGTCCGGCAGCGAGCGGCCCTTGGCGCTGACCACCCCCGCCGTGACCGAGTTCTCGAAGCCGAACGGGGAGCCGATCGCGAGCACCCATTCGCCGACCCGCAGGGTGTTGCTGTTGCCCAGCACCACCACGGGCAGGTTGGTGGCGTTGATCTTGAGCACCGCGATATCCGTCTTCGGATCCTGCCCCAGCACCTTGGCGCGGTATTCGCGCCGGTCGGTGAGTTTCACGGTCACGGTCTTGGCGTTGTGCACGACGTGCGCATTCGTCAGGATGATGCCGTCCGGGCTGATGATGAAGCCCGAACCCTCGGCGCGCATCGGAACCTCATGCGTTCCACCCTGGCCTTGCCCTTGCTGGAACTGGCGGAAGAACTGGAAGAACGGATCATTGCCGAATGGGTCGTCGTTCCCGGGGTGGCCCGCCATCGGCATGTCGTTGGATACCTTGGTGCTGCCGGTCACGGTGATGTTCACCACCGCGGGGCCATAGCGTTGCGTGATTTGGGCGAAGTCGGGCAGGGCCATCGGGGTGCCCGCCCCTGCGATCGCGCTGGCGGCGGGCGCGGGGACCGGTGCCGCATGCACGCGTTCCGCGTGAAAGACGGTCACACCGGCGCCGCCGATGAGGCCGGCCGCGAGCAGCGCAATCACCAGGCGCGTGCTTTTGAGG
Source organism: Burkholderiaceae bacterium (assembly GCA_004323695.1). Lineage (GTDB taxonomy): Bacteria > Pseudomonadota > Gammaproteobacteria > Burkholderiales > Burkholderiaceae_C > Rhodoferax_A. The sequence continues at coordinate 48,353 of SCRU01000177.1, read as the reverse complement.
GGTACGGTTTGCATGGAATATCTCCTGTGGGTTGATCGGACTCGATGACCCAACTATGCGCAGCCCCGCTTAGGTGAAGCTTAAGCAGCGGGGAGGTGTCAGATCTGGAAACCCAGCCAGCGCACCAGGCCTTCCAGGATGTCGCGCCACAGGGACACGGGGTGCGCCACGAATGGGCGCGTGCCCCGGGCCGTTGCCGCAATCCAGTGGTCGACGGCTGCGATGTCGTTGGCTGCATAGAACGCGACCATCAACTCGAAATTCAAAAACAGGCTGCGCGCGTCCAGGTTCAGCGAACCGGCCAGCGCCAGCGCGTCGTCCACCACGATCGCCTTGGCGTGTGTCATGCCCCCCGTCAGCCGCACCCGGGCGCCGGCCGCCACCAGATCGCGCAGCGCGCGCTGGCGTGCAATGTCGGCCAGCCGGTGATTCGATCGCCGCGGAACGATTAACTCCACCTGCACGCCGCGCCGGGCGGCCAGGCGCAAGGCCGTCAAGAGGTTGTCGTCCGGCACGAAGTAGGGCGTCACCGCCAGGACGCGCTGGCGCGCCTGGTAGATCGCCGTCAGCAGCAGCGCATAGACCGTGTCTTCCGCCTGGTCCGGGCCACTGGGGACCATCTGGGCCAGATGCCGCCCCGCCTCGGGCGCGGGTCCGCTCGGCTCCGGGGCGTCTGCCTGGGGACTGTTTTCCTGGGGGCCGTTGGTGTGGCGCCAATGGTATTCGAACAGGTCCAGCGCCGCCTGCGCCAGCGAACCGTGCACGGTGAAGCTCAGATCGATCCAGGCCGGCGTGCGGTCATGGCCCTGAAAGTATTCGGCGGCGAGGTTGCGTCCGCCGCTCCACAAGCGGTGCCCATCGGCAATCGCCAGCTTGCGGTGGTTGCGCAGATTCACGCGCCCGCGCATCGGGTTGTGGAGCAGCGGCATGAACCAGCGCACCTGCACGCCCGCCTCGCGCAAGCGCCGGATCTGCCGCCGCGAGGTGCGCAGGCTGCCCGCGGCGTCGAGCAGCAGGCGCACGCGAACGCCCGCGCCGGCGCGCGCCCGCAGCAGGTTGACCACGCGTTTGCCCACCTCGTCGTTGGCAAGGACATACGTGCAGATATCCAGCCGGCGCCGGGCGCTGTCGATGACGGCGGCCAGTTCGTCCCATGCCATCAGACCATCGGCATGAAAGCGCACCATCTGCTGCGCCTCGGGTGCGCCCAGGCCCATGCCTTCCAGCGTGGCGATGGCCCAGGCCCGTACCGTGTCGTCGAACGTCCGCTGCGGGGCAGCGGGACGGCGCGGCGGACGCACGAACTTGCGCGTGCCAAGCACCAGAAAGAACGGCAGCCCGACGTAGGGCACCAGCGCGATCAGCAGAACCCAGGCGATGGCGGCCGACGGATGCCGGCGTTGCCCGCTGACGTGGGTGTTCACCGCATAGATCAACAGGCAGATCAGGACAAAGACGAAATGACCTAGAACTAGCAAGGCAGCGGGCAACGGTGGACGTGCCGCATCCTAACGCAACGGCGCGTCGCGGCTAGCTTGCGCCAGCGGCGCCGTCATCCACCAGCCGAAATTGCAGCTCGGCTCGCAGCCCCCCGAGGCGTTCGGATCGTTCGAGGACGAGCGTGGCGCCGTGCCGCTTTGCGATGGTGTTGACGATGGCCAGGCCCAGTCCGCTGCCGCTGGCACCCGACGCGTTTCCGGCGCGGTAGAACCGGTCGAGCACATGCGCACGGTGCTCGGCATCAATCCCGGGTCCGCTGTCTTCCACCGCCAGCACGGCGCTGGCGCCCGCGATCCGCAGCGCGACATCGACCCGGCCCGCGGCCGGCGTGTACTTGATCGCGTTGTCAAGCAGGTTTCGCAGCAGGATCCGCAGCGCGTCGAGTTGACCCTGCACCCACGCAGGTTCGGTGTCTCCCACGCCAAGGTCGATCTGCCGGGCCTGGGCCTGCGGCAACACATCGGCGACGGCGAACTGCACCACATCCTGCAGGTTCAGGCGTTGCTGGGCCACCGGATGGCCCAGGCCCGCCTCTTCGCGCGCCAGCGCCAGCAGTTGTTCGACCAGTCGGATCGCGCGGTCGATACCCTGGTTCAGGCGTGCAACGCTCGCCTCGCGCGCCGCCTGGTCGCCACTGCGGCGCAATGCCTGCGCCTGCAGTTTCAGGGCCGTCAGCGGCGAGCGCAGTTCGTGCGCTGCATTCGCGACGAATTGCGCCTGCGCATCGAATGCGGCGCCCACGCGGCCCAGCAGCAGGTTGAGCTCGCCAACCAGCGGACGCACTTCCGCGGGCAGTCCACCTTCCGCCAACGGCGACAAGTCGCCGGCGCTTCGACTGGCCACCTGGCGGCGTGTGCGCTCCACTGGCGCCAGCGACCGCCGGATCACCCACCACACCACTAGCATGAGCAGCGGCGCCATCAGCGCGATTGGCAGCACGGCATGGGCAGCCAGCGCGCGCGCGCGCGCCTGACGGGCGCTCATGTTCTGCGCGATCTGGACGGTCTGCAACGGGGTCTGGACCGAATACACCCGATAGCTTGTGCCTCCCACTTTCACGTCGGAAAAGCCGAGCACGGCCTGCGGCGGCAGCGCGGCAGGCGCCGAGCGGAAGATCTCCGACCCGTCCGGCCCCCAGATCTGGACGTAGAAGTCGTAGTCGCCCGGTGCATCGCTGTCCAGCGCGGGCGGATCCAGCGGCACGCCGCCGCGCAACGAACGCGCGATCTGCTCCAGGTGATAGTCGAACATGTCGTCCGCCTGCCGCAGCGCCCCGCGATAGGCCGTGACCCCCTGCACCACGGAGGCCAGGAAAATCGCCAGCAGCAGGAAAAACAGCAGGCGCCCGCGCAGCGAATGCGTGGCACCGGACCCTTGTGCCGATGCGGCGGGGCCGGGGCGCTTGCCTGGCAGGTCATGGCCCGCATCGGTGCTGCTCATTGCCGCGGCACCAGATAGCCCAGACCGCGCACCGTCTGGATCAGTTCGCTGCCCAGTTTCTTGCGCAGGCCATGGATGTAGACCTCCACGGCATTGCTGTTGATGTCGTCCTTCCAGCTGTAGAGTTTTTCTTCCAGTTGGGTGCGCGACAGCACCATGCCCGGGCGCGCCAGCAGGGGTTCGAGTACGGCCCACTCGCGTGCCGACAAGTTCACCGGTTCGCCGTTCACGCTGGCTTCGCGCGTGGCCGGGTTCAGAGTCACGCCCCTGTGTTCGAACGCGGGCTCGCCGCGCCCGGCGCTGCGCCGCAGCAGCGCGCGGATGCGGGCCAGCAGTTCGTCCGTGTCGTAGGGCTTGACCACGTAGTCGTCGGCGCCGGCATCCAGCCCGGTCACGCGGTCATTTACCGCGTCGCGCGCCGTGGCGATCAGCACCGGCACGGCTTCGTGGCGCGCGCGCAAGCCGCGCAGCACCTCGATGCCGTCGCGCCGGGGCAGACCCAGGTCCAGCAGCACAAGGTCGTATTTCTCCGTCGTCAGCGCCCTGTCCGCCATGGCGCCGTCCTTCACCCAGTCCACGGCGTAATGCTCCTCGCGCAACAGCTCCAGCACGGCCTCGCCGATCATGGTGTCGTCTTCGACCAGCAGCAATCGCATCTTTTCGATCCTCGGGTTGAAAAGATTATGGGCCGCTCCCGCTTAGGCGAGGCTTAAGACCGCGCGCCAAGTCCTGGCGCTGACGCCCCGCGCTCAGGCCAGGCGCTGGCGGTGGCGCCGGATCTGGGCCAGCACCTGCGCCGGCGCCGTGCCCCCCAGGACGTTGCGTGCGCCCAGCGAGCCGCGCAGGCTGAGCACGTCGTACACGTCCTTGTCGATTTTCGGGTTGAACCGGCGCAGCACGTCCAGCGGCAGCTCGGACAGGTCGACCTGATGCGCGATCGCCGCCTTCACCGCATGCGCCACCGCCTCATGCGCATCCCGGAACGGCAGGCCCTTTTTCACCATGTAGTCGGCCAGATCGGTGGCGGTGGCATAGCCCTTGAGCGCGGCGGCCTCCATCGCTTCCTTCTTCACCGTGATGCCGCCGACCATTTCGGCAAAGATGCGCAGCGTGTCCTTCAGGGTATCCACCGTGTCGAACAGCGGCTCCTTGTCTTCCTGGTTGTCCTTGTTGTAGGCCAGCGGCTGGCCCTTCATCAGCGTGATCAGCCCCATCAAGTGACCGACCACACGTCCGGTCTTGCCGCGCGCGAGTTCGGGCACGTCGGGGTTTTTCTTCTGCGGCATGATGGATGAGCCGGTGCAGAAGCGGTCGGCGATGTCGATGAAGCCGAAGCTCTGGCTCATCCACAGCACCAGTTCCTCGCTCAGGCGGCTGATGTGGATCATTGCGAGCGAGGCGGCCGCGCAGAATTCAATGGCGAAGTCGCGGTCGCTCACGGCGTCCAGGCTGTTCTGGCAGACGCAGGCGCGGCCCTGCTCATCGACCATGCCGAGAGCCATGGCGACGCGTTCGCGGTCCAGCGGGTAGCTGGTGCCGGCCAGCGCCGCGGCGCCCAGCGGCAGGCAATTCACGCGCCGGCGCACGTCCTGCATGCGCTCGGTGTCGCGGCGGAACATCTCGACATAGGCCAGCATGTGATGGCCAAAGCTCACGGGCTGCGCGACCTGCAGGTGGGTGAAGCCGGGCAGGATCGCATCGACGTTCTTTTCCGCGATATCCAGCAGCGACGTCTGCAGTCCCGCCAGCAGATCCGCGATCAGGTCGATCTCGCCGCGCAGCCACAGGCGCACGTCGGTGGCAACCTGGTCGTTGCGGCTGCGCCCCGTGTGCAGGCGCTTGCCGGCATCACCGACCAGTTGGGTCAGGCGCGCCTCGATGTTCAGGTGCACGTCTTCCAGTTCCAGTTTCCATTCGAAGCCGCCCGATTCGATCTCCTTCGACACCTGCGACAGCCCGCTCTGGATCGCCCCGAGATCGGCGGCGCCGATGATGCCCTGCGCGGCGAGCATGTCGGCGTGCGCGAGGCTGCCCTGGATGTCTGCCTGCCACAGACGCTGGTCGAAAAACACGCTCGCGGTGTAGCGCTGGACCAACTCACTCATCGGCTCCGAGAACAGCGCCGACCAGGCTTCGGACTTCTTGTCGAGTTGGTTTTGTGACATGTGGCGCAATAATGTTGGTGGATGAACGACTCCCAAATTTTATCGGCCTTCTCGGACCTGTCGGCGCCGGTGGCGCTCGAGCCGGCGCCCCGGGTGCTGGTGTTCGACGCCTGCCACCTGGGCGTGATCCTGCGCGCGGTGCTGTTCGTGGAGGCGGTGATCGCGGTGGGGGCGATGTTCGGGACCGCGACCTTCCTGGACTGGCTGGGCCGGTTGTCGCTGCTCACGGGCGGGGCGCTGCCCGCCACGCTCGCCTGGTTGATTGCCGCCTGCGGCCTGAAAAAGCCGCTCGCGTTGCTGCCGCGCGCCGGGCAATATGCCGCCGGCGTCGTGCTGGGCGCGCTGGCAGGCCTGTATGGCTGCGGCCTGCTCGCGCTGGCCGGGCTTGCGGGGGCGGCGCCCTGGCTGGCCAGCGCGGCGCTGGGCGCTCTTTTGTCGGCCTTGCTGGTGGTCGCGCTGGCGCTGCGTGCCAAGGGGCGAACCCCGGCCGCCACCGCGGCCCGCCTGAGCGAACTGCAGGCGCGTATCCGGCCACATTTCCTGTTCAATGCCCTGAACAGCGCGATTGCGCTGGTGCGGGAGGAGCCTGCGCGTGCCGAGACCATGCTGGAGGATCTGAGCGACCTGTTCCGTCACGCTTTGGCGGACCAGGGCGAGTCCGTCACGCTGGCCGAGGAAATTGCGCTGGCCAGGCGCTATCTGGCGATCGAGCAGGTCCGTTTTGGCGAGCGGCTGCGGGTCGAGTGGGTGCTGGACGGGCAGGCCGGCAACGCCCGGCTGCCGCCGCTCTTGCTGCAGCCCCTGGTGGAGAACGCCGTGAAGCACGGGGTCGAACCCAGCGCCAGCGGCGCGCAGGTGAAGATTTCGACGCAGCGGCGCGGGGCTTCGGTCGTCATCAAGGTCACCAATACCGTGACCGCCGTGGGCCGGCCCGGCAACGGCGTGGCGCTGGAGAATGTGCGCGACCGCCTGAGCCTGTTGCACGACGTGCAGGGCTCGTTTCAGACGGCGCTCAAGGACGGCGTATTCCAGGCCCGGATCGAGGTGCCCGCGTGAGCGCCGCCCGGCCGTCCGGAGGTGCGAGGGCACCCTCAAGGCGACGCGAGTCGCACGCAGTGGGCGAGTCTTGGGGTCCGCGCCGCGCCGGGCCGCCCCGAGCCAGCCCGCACCGCAGTGCGCAGCACGAAGGGAATCCCATGAATGCCGGGGGATGCCGCGCATGACGATCCTGAACGTGCTGCTGGTGGACGACGAAGCGCTGGCGCGATCGCGCCTGCGCACCTTGCTGGGCGCATGCACGTCGCCGGGCGCCCTGCTGGGCGGCGAGGCTGCCAACGCGGCGCAGGCGATGGAACTGCTGCAGCGCCACGCGTTCGATGTGGCGCTGCTGGATGTCAACATGCCCGGCACGGATGGCCTGGCGCTGGCGCAGACCTTGCGCGGCCTGCCGCGCCCTCCCGCGCTGGTGTTCGTCACGGCGCACGCCGAGCATGCCGTCACGGCGTTCGAGTTGGAGGCGATCGACTACCTGACCAAACCGGTGCGGCTCGAGCGATTACAGGTGGCACTACAAAAAGTAGAGCGACTTGTTTCCATCCACCATGGGGTTGAGCCAGATTTGAGCAAGGAATTTCTGATTATTCAGGATCGTGGCCGCACGGAACGCGTGCCGCTGGCCGAGGTGGTATATCTGAAGGCCGAACTCAAGTACGTGACCGTGCGCACCGCCAGCCGCAGCTACATCATCGACGACAGCCTGAGCGAACTGGAAGAGCGCCATGCCCCGCGGTTCCTGCGCATCCATCGCAACGCGCTGGTGGCGCGTCATGCGGTGCGGGCGCTGGAGCGGCACTACGACCCCGAGGAAGGCGAAGGCTGGGCCGTGCGGCTCAATGGCATCGAGGAGCTGCTCACCGTGTCGCGGCGGCAATTGCCCGCCGTGCGCGACGCCATTGCGGGTGCGCGGCCTTGAGCCGTGTCCTTCCATTTGCGGGAGATGTCCATGACCGGTGAAGCCTCGACGCAATCCACCACGCCGGCGGCGGGGCCGCCGCCGGCCGACACCGCTGCCGTGGCGCCGGACCCGCGTGTGCTGTTGCACATGCCGGTCGATGTGCGCAGCCTGTCGCTGGTGGTGCTGGCCCTGCTGGGCAGCCTGTTTGTGCTGCGCTGGGCCAGTGCCGTGTTCATTCCGCTGCTGGTGGGGGTGCTGTTCAGCTACGCCTTGTCACCCGTGGTGGACTGGCTGCAGCGCTGGCATGTGCCGCGGATGCTGGGCGCGGCGGTGCTGCTCGCTGCCATCTTGGGGGGCGCGGGGGCCACCGTCTATTCGCTCAGCGGCGACGCCGCGTCGCTGATCGGGTCGCTGCCGGTGGCCGCGCAAAAGTTGCGCCAGTCCCTGCACGTCAGCCGGGGCCGATCGCCAGGAGCGCTTGCCACGGTGCAAAAGGCCGCCACTCAACTGGAGCAGGCGGCAGAAGACAGCGGTGCCGCAAAACCGGCTGCCAGTCCGGGAGTGACGCGCGTTCAGGTCGAACCGGCGAAGTTCAATATCAAGGACTACCTGTGGAGCGGCACCATCGGGCTGGTGAGTCTGCTGGGCCAGATGCTGGTGGTGATGTTCATTAGCTATTTCCTGATGGCCTCCGGTGACGTGTTTCGCCGCAAACTGGTGAAAGTCGCGGGCCCGACCTTCAGCAGGAAGAAAATCACGCTGCAGGCGCTCGATGAAATCACCGGGCAAATCCAGCGCTATCTGCTGGTGCAACTGTTCACCAGCCTGCTGGTGGGCCTGGCCACATGGCTCGCGTTTTGGCGCATCGGGCTGCAGCACGCCGCCGTCTGGGGCATCGTGTCGGGGGTCCTCAACCTCATTCCCTATCTTGGCTCTATTGCCGTGGCGGTGGGCTCGGCGATGGTCGGCTTCCTGCAGTTCGGAACCATCGAGATGGCCCTGCTCGTGGCGCTGGTGTCGCTCGTGATCCACGGCATCGAAGGCTACTTGCTCACGCCCTGGCTGACCAGCCGTGCCAGCAGCATGAACCCGGTGGCGATCTTCGTGGGCGTACTGGCGTGGGGCTGGCTGTGGGGCGTATGGGGGCTGTTGCTTGGCGTGCCCATCCTGATGGTCATCAAGGCCATCTGCGACCGTGTCGACGACTTGAAGGCGGTGGGAGAGTTTCTGGGCGCCTGAAGCAGGAGGCGCCCGGCGCGGCGAAACCGCTATTTCAAGGTACGAAACACGGCGTCCCAGAAGGACGTGGTGACGCCGTAATGGCCCGCCTGGTCACTGTGATGGTGCATCGCATGACAGCGCTTGCGCTCCAGCATCCAGCGGCCCCCTCCATGCCAATGGTGCACCGCGTGGTGAATGCACGAATAGGCCAGATAACCCGTCAGCATGCCCAGGGTCAGCGCGCTGGCGCGCCACAGATTGCTGAGCAGCAGCGCAGGCAGAAATATCAGCAATGCAATCAGCGCGCCGCTGACCAGCGTCGGCGTGCAGATCAGCGCCGTCGGGTGCGCGTGGTGATCCGCGTGCCAGACCCGGAACGGCGGCAGGTCGTGCAGCACGAAACGGTGCGCGACGTATTCCACCAGGCTCCAGCCCAGCAGTCCCAGCACGACCAGCGCGGACAGGGCCGGCCAGTCCGCGCGCGGGGCACCCTCCACCAGCGCCGCCGCGACTAGCGTCACGGCCAGCGCATAGATCACGAAATCGGCGAAGTACGCGAACTTGCTGTGTTCGAGCGCGGAACTGCCCATGCACGTCCTTTGAATGTTGCTGCCCGGCCGGCCAGTCACGGCGCTGGCCGTTCAGGTTATCTTACGCGATAGGCGCGCGCGACTCGATCCGTCAACCGGTGTTGCGCAGCCCGGCGGCAATCCCGTTGATGGAGATGTGAATGCCGCGATGCACCCGATCGTCCGCCTCCCCCGCGCGATAGCGGCGCACCAGTTCCACCTGCAAGTGGTGCAGCGGGTCGAGATAGGGGAAGCGATGCCGGATGGAGCGCGAGAGCGCGGCGTTGCCGGCCAGGCGCTGGCGCTCGCCGGTGATCAGGGCCAGCGCGTCGCTGGTGCGCTGCCACTCCATCTCGATCGCGCCGAAGATCCTCTTGCGCAGGCGCGCGTCGCCCACCAGCTCGGCATAGCGCGACGCCAGCGCCAGGTCGCTCTTGGCCAGCACCATGTCCAGGTTGGACAGCAAGGTCCGGAAGAACGGCCACTGGCGATACATTTTCTGGAGCAATAAAACCCCATCCTTGTCTGGCCTGGCGCTGTTTTCTCCGTCATTTACATGCAGGAACGCCTGCACCGCCGAGCCGAAGCCGTACCAGCCTGGCAGGGTCAACCGGCACTGACCCCAGCTGAAGCCCCAGGGGATCGCGCGCAGGTCTTCGATCTTTTGCGAGGCCTTGCGCGACGCCGGGCGCGAGCCGATGTTGAGCTCGGCGATCTCGCGGATCGGCGTGGCGCTGAAGAAGTACTCGGTGAAGCCGGGTGTTTCGTATACCAGAGCGCGGTAGGCCGCCATGCTGGCCGTGGAGAGCTGCGCGGCGGCCTCCAGAAAAGCCCGGGTGGCCGGTTTGGTCGGCTGCAAGAGCGTGGCTTCCAGCGTGGCGGCGACCAGGGTTTCCAGGTTGCGCCGGCCGATCTCGGGATTCGCGTACTTGGAGCCGATCACCTCGCCCTGCTCGGTCAGGCGGATCTGCCCGCGCACGGTGCCAGGCGGCTGCGCCAGGATGGCCTGGTAGCTCGGGCCGCCGCCGCGCCCCACCGTGCCGCCGCGGCCGTGGAACAGGCGCAGCCGCAGCTGGTGTGAGCCGCCCGCCAGCTCGTCGAACAATTCGACCAGCGCAATCTCGGCGCGGTACAGCTCCCAGTTGCTCGTGAAGATGCCGCCGTCCTTGTTGCTGTCGGAGTAACCCAGCATGATGTCCTGCTCGGCGCCGCTGCGCTGCACCAGCGCGGCCACACCGGGCAGTGCGTAGAACTCGCGCATGATGGGTGCGGCATTGCGCAGATCCTCGATGGTCTCGAACAGTGGCACCACGATCAGGTCGTGGGTGGCGTGCGCTTCGCCCAGAACGCCATGCAGCAGCCCCGCTTCCTTTTGCAGCAGCAGCACTTCGAGCAGGTCGCTCACCGTTTCCGTGTGGCTGATGATGTAGTGGCGGATCGCCTCCGCGCCAAAACGCTCGCGCAAAACCCTGGCCGTCTCGAAGATGGCCAGTTCGCCCCGGCTGTGCGCCGAGTAGCCGGCGCCGGGCACGCGCAGCGGCCGCGCATCGTTCAGGCACTTCAGCAGCAAGGCGCGCCTGGAGGATTCGTCGAGGCCGGTGTAGTGGGGCTCGATGCGCGCCACGGCCAGCAGTTCCGCCACCACCTCCTCGTGCTTGTCGGAACTCTGGCGCAAATCCACGGTGGCCAGATGAAAGCCGAACACCTCGACCGCCCGGATCAGCGGGTGCAGGCGCTGCGCGACCAGGGCCGCGCCGTGGTGCGCGAGCAGCGATTCCTCGATGGTGCGCAGGTCGGCGCACAGTTCCTGCGCGCTCCGATAGGCATTTTGCGGCGCCACCGCGTGGCGCGCGGCGTCGGTGCCGGTCAAGTCCTTTAGCGTAGCCGCGAGTCGCGCATAGATGCCGGTGAGGGCGCGCCGGTACGGCTCGTCCTTGCGGTGTTCGTTCGTGTCGGGCGAGCCTTGCGCCAGCGCGCGCATCTCGGGGCTGATGTCCACCAGCCTGGCGGACAGGGACAGCTCGCCGCCCAGATAGTGCACCTCGGTCAGGTAGTGGCGCAGCGCGACCTCGGCCTGGCGGCCGAGCGCGTACTCGAGGGTTTGCGCACTCACATTCGGATTGCCGTCGCGGTCGCCGCCGATCCACTGGCCCATGCGCAGGAAGCTGGGCACCGGGTGGTTGCCCAGTTCGCGTTCCAGTTCGGCGTACAGCCTGGGGATCTCGCGCAGGAAGGTCGCCTCGTAGTAGCTCAGCGCGTTCTCCACCTCATCGGCGACGGTGAGCTTGGAAAAGCGCAGCAACCGCGTATGCCACAGCTGCATCACGCGCGCGCGCAGCTGCGCTTCGTTGGCGGCCAGCTCGCGCGGCGTGAGCGCGTCCTTGCTCGTGGGATTGAGCGCCGCGCGGCTTTTGATTTCGTCACGCGCCACCAGCAACTGCGCGATGTCGCGCTCGGCGTCCAGGATGCTTTTGCGCTGCACCTCGGTCGGGTGCGCCGTGAGCACCGGCGACAGATACGCATGGGCCAGCATGCCCGCGATGGCCTTGGGGGCGATCCCGGCCCAGCGCAGGCGGGCCAGCGCCACTTCGATGCTGCCCTCCTGGGTGTTGCCCGCGCGTTCGTGGATCGCGCGGCGGCGAATATGGTGCCGGTCCTCGGCCAGGTTCGCGAGGTGGCTGAAGTAGGTGAAGGCGCGGATCACGCTGACCGCCTGCTCGCCGGTCAGGCTCTTGAGCAGCTTCTTGAGCGCCCGGTCAGCCTCCTGGTCGGCATCGCGGCGAAACGCCACCGACAGCTTGCGCACCTGCTCGACCAGCTCGTACGCGGCGACGCCGTCCTGCTCGCGGATGACATCGCCCAGAATGCGCCCGAGCAGGCGGATGTCCTCGACCAGCGGACGCTCGCTATCGCGCGATCTGGCGGCAGGCCGCGCACCCGATGGGGTGGGCCGGGAATGAGAATCTTGGGGAGCCGTTTTCATGGGCATTTGTCCTTGCCGTGAACCGGCGTGGCCTGCCGGTGCAGGGGAGTGTGCATGCTAGCATTGGCTCGCACGCAAGAATCGCATGCAGATTACCAACTGGTTACGAATTTGACTTCGCCCGACCGCGTCCCCCTCGTTCCCCTCGTGATTGCCACCCGGGAAAGCCGCCTGGCCCTGTGGCAGGCGGGGCATGTCCAGGCTTTGCTGGAACAGCGCGGCCGCCGCGCCACCTTGCTGGGCATGACTACGCAAGGCGACCAGATTCTCGATCGCAGCCTGAGCAAGGTGGGGGGCAAGGGCCTGTTCGTGAAAGAGCTGGAAGTCGCTCTGGCAAATGGTGACGCCGACATCGCCGTGCATTCGCTCAAGGACCTGCCGATGGATCTGCCGGAGGGCTTCGCGCTGGCCTGCGTGATGGAGCGCGAAGACCCGCGCGATGCTTTCGTATCGAACCGTTACGCGGCGCTGGCCGACTTGCCGCGGGGCGCCGCGGTGGGCACGTCCAGCCTGCGCCGCATTGTGCTGCTGCGCGCGCTGCGCCCCGACCTGCGCATCGAGCCGTTGCGCGGCAACCTCGATACGCGCCTGCGCAAGCTGGACGAAGGCTGGTTCGATGCCATCGTGCTGGCCACCGCCGGCTTGAAGCGCCTGGGTCTGGGCGAGCGCATTCGCGCCAGCTTCGAGCCGGCGGAAATGTTGCCGGCCGCCGGCCAGGGTGCGCTCGCGATCGAGGTGCGCGCCGGGCGCCAGGACTTGATCGAACTGCTCGCGCCCCTGGCGCACCAGGGAACCTGGCTGGCCACAGCGGCCGAGCGTGCGGTGAGCCGCGCCATGGGCGGCAGTTGCTCCATGCCGCTGGCGGCGTTTGCCCGCTTCGACGGTGAATATCTGCAACTTGGCGCCGCCTGGGGCGACCCCGATGGGGCCGGCGCACTGGTTCGGGCGCACGGCGCGGCTGCGGTCGCGGACCTGGCCGCCGCGCAAGCCCTGGGCGAGCGGGTCGCGGCGCAACTGCGCGCAGGCGGCGCCCGTTCGCTGCCGGGCTAGCGCAGGGGTCGGGCGAGGCTGCGGTCATGCGCGTCATCGTGACCCGCCCCGAGCGCGAGGCAACGCGCTGGAGCGAGCAGTTGTCGGTTCGCGGTTTCGATGCGGTCTCGCTGCCGTTGATCGCGATTGGCCCGGTCACGGACCCGGCGGCGCGGCAAGCCCTCGAATCAGCCTGGCGGCAACTGGACCGGTACTTTGCGGTGATGTTCGTCAGCGCCAATGCGGTTGCGTATTTTTTTGAATCAAATCATGGTATTGCCTATATACCATCAGTATTTTCAGCTATTCATTCAGGAGTAGATCAAGATTCACTGCCGCAGTGCTGGGCGCCCGGTCCGGGGACCGCCCGCGCGCTGCGCGAGGCCGGCGTGCCGGCGCACGCGATCCGCGCACCGTCCGTCGGGTCCGGCGCCCAGTTCGACTCCGAGGCGCTATGGCGACAGGTGCGACCGGGCCTGCCGCACGGCGCGCGCGTGTTGATCGTGCGCGGCAGTGATGGCGATGCGAGTCCCGCCGGGCGCGAGTGGCTGGCGCGTCAACTGGCTGGCGCGGGGGTTCAGGTGGACAGCGTGGCGGCCTACGCGCGCGGCGCGCCGGCTTTCAGCGCGTCCCAGGCGGAGCTGGCCCGGGAGGCGGCGCAAGACGGTTCCGTCTGGCTGTTCAGCAGTTCCCAGGCGGTCCACCACCTGATGCAATGGATGCCCGCGCAGGACTGGGGGCGCGCCTGCGCCGTGGCGACCCATCCGCGCATCGCGACAGCCGCGCGCCGGGCCGGGTTTGCTGTTGTTTGCGAGTCACGGCCCACGCTGGAAGAGCTGGTGGCGTCGATAGAATCGGTGTCATGGCGCGCCGTGACTCCGAGCAAAGACGAGAGCCCGAAGGGGGGCGCATGAGCGCGGCTTGCCGCGCCGCTGCAAGGGGGAGCGCCGTCTCGCCATGAATACGACAGGGTCCAGCATTGACGCCGCCACTACGCCGGCGGCGCCGGCATCGGGGCAGGCCATGGGCCCGGTGAGCGCCCCGATGAGCAGTCCGTTGTCGCGCATGCTGCTGCTGGTTTTCGCGGTGCTCGCGGGGCTGGCGCTGCTCTCGAGCGCGCTGCTCTGGCAAAAACTCTCCCTGATTCAGGGCCAGCTGGCGCGCCAGAGTGCCGATTCGGGTGCGCGGGCCGTGGAGGCGCACGGCATGGCGAAAGAGGCGCTGGATCTGGCTCGCCAGACCGCTGCCAGGCAGGCGCTGGCCGATGAGCGGCTCAGTGAAGTGGCGCTGCAGCGCACCCAGCTGGACGATCTGGTGAAAAGCGTGTCGCGCACCCGGGACGAGAATCTGGTGATCGATCTGGATTCGACTATCCGTCTCGCGCAGCAGCAGTCCCAGATCACGGGCAGCGTCGCGCCCTTGCTGGCCACTTTGAAAAATGCCGATCAGCGCGTGATCCGTGCCGCCCAGCCGCGGCTGGTGCCCGTGCAGCAGGCCATCGAACGCGACATCGACCGCGTCACGGCAACCAGTGTGATGGACACGCCGGGCCTGCTGAACAAGCTCGATGAATTGGTGCGTCTGGTGGACCAGATGCCGGTGCTCAATGCCGACGAGAGTCCGAAGGCGCGCCGTCGCGAGTCGCCGCCACCCGTGGCCGAGACGGCGGGCTGGTGGCAGCATGTCCTCGACGCCTGGAAAACCGAGGCGGGCAGCCTGCTGCGCGTGAGCCGGATCGACCAGCCCGAGGCGATGCTGCTGTCGCCCGAGCAGTCTTACTTTTTGCGCGAGAACCTCAAGCTCAAGCTGCTGAATGCGCGGCTCGGCCTGCTGGCGCGCCAGATGGCGTCGGCGCGTTCCGACCTGGCGGCCGCGAGTCTTGCAGTGAACCGGTATTTCGATCCGGCGTCCCGCACGACCCAGCGCGTGGCGGGCTTGTTGCAACAGGTGCGCAGCCAGATGAGGGCGGTGGAGTTGCCGCGCGCCGATGACACCCTGGCGGCGCTGGCCAACGCTGCGGCGGGGCAATAAATGCGCGGCGCGTTGTGGCTGGTGATCCTGTTTGGCGCGGCGGTGGCCATCGCGTTGTTCGCCGGCACCAACCAGGGATTGGTCACCATATTCTGGCCGCCGTACCGGGTCGACCTGTCGGTCAATCTGGTGGTATTGCTGCTGCTCGCCACGTTTGTAGTGGGCTATTCGGCCCTGCGCGCACTGGCTGCCCTGTTCGACCTGCCGCGGCAGGCGAAGCGCTGGCGCGCGCAGCAAAAGGAGCGGGCCATGCACGCGTCGCTGCTGGACGCGCAGTCCTATCTGCTGGCCGGGCGCTTCATCCGGGCCCGCAAGGCGGCGCAAGCCGCCCTGCATCAAGAGCAGTCCCTGGGCAGCGTGGGCGTGAAACTGGTGAATGCGGTGCAGTTTCGTGCCCTGTCGCATCTGGCGGCCGCGGAAGGCGCCCAGGCGCTGCAGGATCGGGCCGCGCGCGACGAACATCTGAAGCAGGCGCTGGAGGACCCGTCCCAGCGGCATACGGCGCTTGGACAGGAAACGCGCGAAGGCGCACAGCTGCGAGCGGCCCGCTGGGCGCTCGATGATGGTGATGCGTCGGCCGCGCTCGCGTGGCTCGACGAGCTGCCGATGGGCGTGGCGCGCCGCACGCTCGCGTTGCGCATCAAGCTGAAGGCCGCGCGGCTGGCGCACCGGACCGCCGAGGCGCTGGAGACGGCGCGGTTGCTGGCCAAGCACCGGGCATTTCCGGGCGATGCGGCCCAGAGCATCGTGCGTGGGTTGGCCACCGAACTGATCCATGGCGCGTATGACACCACCCAGCTGTTGCAGGTCTGGAATTCGCTGGAGAGCAGCGAGCGCGAAATGCCCGAGCTCGCGATCGGAGCGGCCGAGCGCATGGCGGCCCTGCACGGCGATGCCCACATTGCGCGCGACTGGCTGTTGCCATTGTGGGAGCGCATGGTCTCCGCGCCGGGCAGCCCGGCGTCCGGGCTCGGCGACTACCAGAGCATCAAGCTGGTGCGCGCGCTGGAACTGGGGCTGGAGTCGGTGGATGCGTCGTGGCTGGCCCGCATCGAGTCGGCCCAACAGCAAAACCCGCGCGACGCCCGTTTGCAATACCTGGCGGGCATGACCTGCCTGAAGCGCCAGCTGTGGGGCAGGGCGCAACTGCTGTTGGCGCAGGCCGTGACCGGGTTGCAGGATCTGTCGCTGCATCGCAACGCATGGCGCGCACTGGCGCAACTCGCACAGCAGCGCGGCGATGAAGCCGCGGCGGCCCAGGCCTGGAAGCGCGCCGCGCAGCTGGATCCGGCGGCGTAAAAAAGGGCACCGGGCGCGAGCGCCCGGTGCCCTGGATGTGGCGGCGCCCTGGAGCCGGGTCGCCGGCCGTCTAGCCGTTCGCCCCGGTGGCTTCGGCCGTGGTGGGTTTCTCGAATGGCAGCGCCACCTCGCGCAGGTCCCGCTTGGTTTCCACCAGCACCAGAGGGCCGTGGTCCGGCACCACCACAGGCGCTCGCTCGCGGGGCACATGCACCGCACGCGGCTCGGCCGCCATGGCGGCCTGGGCCGCGGCGATCTTGGCCGCATCGGAATTGACCCACTGCAGGCCCGAGCCTTCGGCGATCCGTGTCAGGTCGACCAGGGGCAATTCGAACCTGCCGACCCTGGGCATCGTGGTTGCCGACGGGGCGACTGCAGGAGCGGCCGCGGGTGCAGCCACGGACGTCGGTGCCACGGATGGGGACGCGGCGGCAGCGGTGGGAGCCATTGCTGCCGCGTTCACCGGGGGCTGCTCGCTGACCGGTTCAACGGCAGCCGGCTCGGCGCCTGGCACCGCAGCCCGATCGAAGTACGACCTGCGTTGCAGCGGCGTATCTTCGGCGGCAACCTGGGGAGCGTCCGGCATGCCTGGCGAAGCTGTTTCCGGGGTATCGGAAGTCTCATGCGAGACGCGCTCGCGCCGGTCACGGCCGTAGCGGTCGCGCGAGCGGCGCTCACGCGGGGCGTCGGTGCGCTCTGCGGCTGCCTCCCCCGACGGTTCGTCGCTACCCATGGCAGACAGCGATGTACCACCCCGGTCGTTGGGGCCGTCCACGCCGGGTGCCTGTTCGCCCGCACGGTCGTTGCGGCGCTGGCTTTCGCCGCGGTCGCTCCGGGCGCCCCGTTCGCGACGCTCACCGCGCTCGCCATTGCGAGGTGGGCGCTCCTGCCTGGGCTCAGCGCCAGCGCTGTCCGCCGCTTCCACCACGTCGGTCGCAGGGGCGTTCTCCACTGTATTTTCTGGCGCCGGCCGGGTGTCGCTGTCACGGCGTTCGCGCGGTCCCTGGCGATCGTTGCGGCGCTCACCGCCGCGCCGGCCGGAGCGGCCTTCGCCGCGCGGATTCTGGCCTTCCGTGTCGGCCTCGGGTGCGGCACTCTCCGGGCGGCGCTGAACGTCGGCACGATCGTCACTGCGGCCTTCGCCACGGCGTCCGCCCCGGCCTTCGCCCCGGCGTCCGCCCCGACCTTCGCCGCGGCGTGCGTCGCGGCGTTCACCCTCGCGGCCGGCCCGATCAGCGCGGCCTTCGCCGGCGCGCCCGGTGCGACCCTCGCGGGGGTCGTTGGTCTTTGCGGCCGGGGCCGCGACGGGCGCGGCGACCGTTGTTGGGTAGCCGAACAGGCCCTTGATCCATCCCAGGAAGCCGCTTTCTGCGGGCGCCGGCACTGCGGCGACCGTGGCCGGCGCCGTACTCGTCACCGGCGCCGGCGGGTGCAGGGGCGCGGCCGCCGCCGGAGCCGGCGCATCGGGCAGCACACCCTTGATGACAGGTTCCTGCCGGTTGCTGCGTTCCTGGGAGCGGCGCGTCACGGTGGTCGGGTCTTCGACTTCCTCGGCCAGCTTGTAGCTCACTTCGAGCCCGTCCAGGCGCGGGTCGTCGTGCTTCAGGCGCTCGAGCCGGTAATTCGGGGTTTCCAGCGTTTTGTTCGGCACCATCAGCACATTGATGCGCTGCTTGAGTTCGATCTTCGCAATCTCGGTGCGCTTTTCGTTGAGCAGGAAGGACGCCACTTCCACCGGCACCTGGCACATCACCGAGGCGGTGTTGTCCTTCATGGACTCTTCCTGAATGATGCGCAGGATCTGCAGCGCCGAGCTTTCCGTGTCGCGAATGTGGCCCGAGCCACCGCAGCGCGGGCACGGGATGGAGGCGCCCTCGGACAGCGCGGGCTTCAGGCGCTGGCGGCTCATCTCCATCAGGCCGAACTTGCTGATCGAGCCGAACTGCACGCGCGCCCGGTCCTGGCGCAGCGCATCGCGCAGGCGGTTTTCCACGTCGCGGCGGTTGCGCGACTCCTCCATGTCGATGAAGTCGATCACGATCAGGCCGCCCAGGTCGCGCAGGCGCATCTGACGCGCCACCTCGTCCGCCGCCTCCAGGTTCGTGCGGGTCGCAGTCTCTTCGATGTCGCCGCCACGGATGGCGCGCGCCGAGTTCACATCCACCGAGACCAGCGCCTCGGTGTGGTCGATCACGATGGCGCCGCCGCTGGGCAACTGCACGGTGCGGGCGTAGGCCGATTCGATCTGGTGCTCGATCTGGAAGCGGCTGAACAGCGGGGCGTCGTCGCGGTAGCGCTTGACGCGTGCGGCGTGCTCGGGCATCACGTGCGCCATGAACTGCTGGGCCTGGTCGTACACGTCGTCGGTGTCGATCAGGATGTCGCCGATGTCGCTGTTGAAGTAGTCGCGGATAGCGCGGATCACCAGACTCGATTCCTGGTAGATCAGGAAGGCGCCCTTTCCGCCCTTGCCGGCGCCGTCGATCGCGCTCCACAGCTTGAGCAGGTAATTCAGGTCCCATTGCAGCTCCGCCGCCTGCCGGCCGATGCCGGCGGTGCGCGCGATGATGCTGGCCCCGGCCGGGTACTCCAGCTGGTCCATGGCCTCCTTGAGTTCGGCCCGGTCGTCACCCTCGATGCGCCGGCTCACGCCGCCACCGCGCGGGTTGTTCGGCATCAGCACCACGTAGCGTCCCGCCAGCGAGACAAAGGTGGTGAGGGCCGCGCCCTTGTTGCCGCGTTCTTCCTTCTCGACCTGGACCAGCAGTTCCTGGCCCTCCTTGATCACATCCTGGATGCGTGCCTGGCTGACCGGCACACCCTGGGCGAAGTACTGCTTGGAGATTTCCTTGAACGGCAAAAAGCCGTGGCGGTCCTCGCCGTAGTCGACGAAGCAGGCTTCCAGCGAGGGCTCGACGCGGGTGACGACGGCCTTGTAGATGTTGCCCTTGCGCTGCTCGCGCCCCTCGATTTCAATTTCGTAGTCGAGCAGTTTTTGCCCGTCCACAATCGCCAGCCGACGTTCTTCCGTCTGGGTGGCGTTGATCAGCATCCGTTTCATGATGCGCTTCCTTCAATCCAAATCATTCACAGGCCCCTTGCGGGCCAACGATGCCTGATCGGACGCCTTGAAACGAAGGGAATTGCCGGGGAGTCTGCGGCTATGCCGAGCCGGGGCTCGGCTGCCTAGACATGGGCGCTTGGACGCGGGCGAGCGGGCGCAGGTAGCGTAGTGCTACAAGATGCGTAGCTGATAGCGCCCGAAAGACGGGGGCTACAGGCATTTTCATGCCAAACGGCGGGGGCAGGAGCCACCGCCATAAGGTTTGAATCATCACCATCAACACCAGGTTTCTCGCTTGAGTCCGCCGGCAACCGGGTGCGTAGTGCGAGGTTGCCGGATTTGGGTATTCCGTATCAGTGTTTCAATTGCGTCGTCTCGACCCACGCCGCTTGTGTGCCATCCGGCGCTCAGGCGCCAGATTTGCAGACAATGGCCATGAGGGCATCGACCTGCCAGCGAATTTTGTTCGGTGCCCTAAACTTGAAGTCAATCAAGCACTTACAACATGTCGCTGGTAAAGAACATTATAGGGGCTCACGCGCCTGCCGCGGCGTCCGATGGCGCGCCGGGAGTCAAATTCATCACGGTCGACGATGACGGTGCCGGCCAGCGGCTGGACAACTTCCTGATGCGCCACCTCAAGGGCGTGCCCAAAACGCACCTGTACCGCGTCATCCGCAGCGGCGAGGTCCGCGTCAACAAGGGCCGGGCCGGCGCCGACAGCCGGGTCGCCGCCGGCGACGTGGTGCGTGTGCCGCCGATGCGGGTGTCCGCACGGGGCCAGGAAAAGGCCCAGAGCCCGGCGCCGGCCCGTGAATTCCCGACCCTGCTGGAAGACGACTGGCTGCTTGCGATCGACAAGCCGGCCGGCGTGGCGGTGCATGGCGGCAGCGGCGTGAGCTTCGGCGTGATCGAGCAGCTGCGCCGGGCGCGGCCGCAGGCCCGGTTTCTGGAACTGGTGCACCGGCTGGATCGCGAAACCTCGGGTATTTTGCTGGTGGCCAAGAAACGCAGCGCGCTTGCGCTGTTGCAGGACCAGTTTCGCAGCCGCGAGACCGGCAAAACCTACCTCGCCTTGGTGCTGGGCGAGTGGCCTGCAGGGAAAAAAGTGATCGATGCGTCGCTGCACAAATACCTTCTGGCAGCCGGCCGGGATGGGGCGGGCGAGCGCCGCGTCAAGGTGGTGGCCAAGGACGATCCGGACGGCATGCGCGCGGTCACGCTGGTCAGGGTGGCGCAGCGGCTCGCGGGCTTCACACTGCTGGAAGTCACGATCAAGACCGGCCGCACACACCAGATCCGGGTGCATCTGGCCTCCCAGGGACATCCGATCGCGGGCGATGACAAATACGGCGACTTCGAACGGAACAAATTGCTGCAAAAGAAGAGGGGGGACGCGGGCCTGAAGCGCATGTTCCTGCATGCGTGGCGGTTACAGTTCGATCATCCCTCCAGCGGCGAGCGCGTCGCGCTGCTGGCCGAACTGCCTCCGGAACTTCAGAGATTCATTGACCATGCCACAGCCCCGCAACCCTGAGAACGCGCCCCGGCGGCAGTTTGATTTGATCGCGTTCGACTGGGACGGGACGCTGTTCGATTCCACCGCCATCATCACGCGCTGCATCCAGCAGGCCGTGGCCGATGTCGGCGGCACGGTGCCCGGCGACAAGGAAGCCGCCTTTGTGATCGGCATGGGCCTGGCGCAGGCGCTCGCGCATGCCGCGCCCGATGTGCCCAGCGCCAGATACCCCGAACTCGCAACCCGCTACAGCTACCACTACAAGGCCAGCCAAAACGACATCGTGCTGTTCGAGGGCGTGCTGGCCATGCTGGCCGACCTGCGGTCGCGCCAGCATTTGCTGGCCGTCGCCACCGGCAAGAGCCGGCGCGGGCTCGACGACGCGCTGCAGGCGGTCCAGCTCAAGGGCCTGTTCGATGGCTCGCGCACCGCCGACGAGACGGCAGGCAAGCCCGATCCGCGCATGCTGCACGAACTGATGGCCGAATTCGATGTCTTGCCCGCGCGCACGCTGATGATTGGCGACACCACGCACGACCTTGAAATGGCGCGCCGCGCCGGCTGCGCCAGCGTGGGGGTCAGCTACGGCGCGCACGAGCCGGATGATTTCCACGCGTTCGGCCCGCGCCATGTGGCCCACTCCGTGCAGGATCTGCACGAATGGCTGCGGCGCCACGGTTGAGCAGGTGCCGCATGAACCAGCTCATTGCCCTGTGCCATGCGTCCGATCTGCAGGAGGGCGGCGAGGCCGTCCCGTTCGACGTGGTCTTTTGCGGCCAGACCTGCCGCGCCTTCGCGATCCGCTTCGAGGGCTGCGCGCACGCGTACCTGAACCGTTGCTCCCACGTGGCGATGGAGCTGGACTTCCAGCCGAACCGCTTTTTTGACGATACCGGCCAATGGCTGATCTGCGCGACCCATGGCGCGGTGTACCGGCCGGACACGGGCGCCTGCAGCGGCGGGCCGTGCCGCGGCGGGCTGGTCAAGATTCAGATCGTCGAACAGGACGGCGTGGTGCACTGGCATACTGAGCACAATCTATTACCTGTCGAGTTCTGACATGAGTGACGAAAACAGCCGCAAGGACCCCTTGGACTACACGCCCTACGCTTCCAGTGCGGCCACCGGCGGCGCCCAGGGCGCCGGCTGGGAGCGCGCGACGCTGGAAAAGCTGGCGTTTGCCGCGATCAACGAGCAAAAGTCGGCGCGACGCTGGAAAACATTTGTCCGGCTCGCCTGGCTCGCGTTTTTTATCTTCCTGGTCTGGGCCGCGATGCACCGCGCCGTGGTCACTTCCGACAAGGCCACGCCGCACACCGCCGTGGTCCAGATCAAGGGGGAAATCGCCGAAGGCGGCGAGACCAGTGCCAATGCCGTGGTGGCGGCATTGCGCAGCGCGTTCGAGGACAGCGGCACCAAGGCGGTGGTGCTGCTGTGCAATTCGCCGGGGGGCAGCCCGGTGCAGGCCGGCATCATGAACGACGCTATCTACCGCCTGAAAGCGAAGTACAGGAAGCCGGTGTATGCGGTGGTGGAAGAGTCCTGCGCCTCCGCGGCCTACTACACCGTGGTGGCGGCGGACAAGATCTTCGTCAACAAGGCGAGCATCGTGGGCAGCATCGGCGTCTTGATGGATGGCTTCGGTTTCACCGGCCTGATGGACAAGCTCGGGATCGAGCGCCGGCTTCTGGTGGCCGGCGCCAACAAGGGATTCCTGGACCCGTTCAGCCCGCAAACCGACCAGCAGCGCGCTTACGCGCAGGTCATGCTCGACCAGATCCATGAGCAGTTCATCGACGCCGTGAAGAAGGGGCGCGGCGCGCGCCTGAAGGAGACGCCCGAGACGTTCAGCGGCCTGTTCTGGACGGGCCAGCAGGCCGTTGACATGGGCCTGGCGGACCAGCTCGGCAGCCTCTACTACGTGGCGCATGATGTCGTGAAGGCCCCGGATATTGTCGACTACACCCAGCGCGACAACGTGGCCGAGCGGCTGGCGAAAAAATTTGGAGCTTCCATCGGCGCGGGCATGGTGCATGCCCTGCAGATCAACCCCGGGATTCACTGATCAGCGCCCGATGGCGAACACGGCGGGGGTCTGGTTGTCGGGCCCTGCGCCATGCTGGCGCCATTCCCTGGCCGACTGGCTGCGGGCGGCGGCGCCGGCCAGGGTCAGGCCACTGCCGATGGCGAGCCGGGTATGGGGTTGGAGCGTTTGCAAAAGCGCCTGGAACAGCGCCGCGTTGCGATAGGGCGTTTCGATGAACAGCTGTGTTTGTCCCGTTCGCAGGGCCAACGATTCGAGTTCGCGGATTCGGCTGGCGCGCGGCGCGGAGTCTTGCGGCAGGTAGCCGGCAAAGGCAAAGTTCTGCCCGTTCAAGCCGCTGGCCGCCAGCGCCAGCAGCAGCGAGATCGGGCCCACCAACGGCACTACGGCCAACCCCAAACCGTGCGCCGCCCGCACCACGGATGAACCCGGATCGGCCACGGCCGGCATACCCGCCTCGCTGACCAGTCCCATGTCGTGCCCCTGCAGGGCCGGGGCCAGCAAGGGCCGCGCATCGAAGTGACCGCCGTGATCGCCCTTTTTGTGCACGTCGCGTGGAAGCTCCTGAATTTGAAGCGCCTGCAGTTGATGTGACAAGGGCTGCAGCTCGTTGACACGCTTAAGGTAGGCTCGCAGCGTTTTCGCGTTCTCGCATACCCAATGCTCCAGTTCGGCCGCGATTTGCAACGTGCCCATGGGCATCACCTGTTCCAGCGGGGTTCGCCGGTCGCAGCCAAAGTCCAGTGGCGCGGGCACGAGGTAGAGCTTGCCGGGGCCGGCCGCCGGGGACTGCGACATCACAACACTTTCACGCCGGCGGCGCGAATCATGCGGCAGGTGCGGATCAGCGGCAGGCCGACCAGCGCGGTCGGGTCGTCGCTTTCGATGGCGTCGAGCAGCGCGATGCCCAGGCCCTCGCTCTTCGCGCTGCCGGCGCAGTCGTAGGGCTGCTCGGCTTGCAGATAAGCCTCGATTTCGGCGTCGCTCAAGTTCCGGAACCGCACTTTGACCGGGGCCAGTTCCATCTGCGAGAAGCCGGCCTCCGCGCAGACCACGGCCACCGCGGTCTGGAACACCACCGTCTGGCCCCGCATGCGACGCAGTTGCAGGGTGGCGCGTGCATGATTGCCGGGCTTGCCCAGCGGCTCGCCAGCCAGGTCGGCAACCTGGTCCGAACCGATCACCACCGCATGCGGAAACCGGCGCGCCACGGTCTGCGCCTTGGCCAGCGCCAGGCGCTGTGCCAGGTCGGCGGGGGCCTCGCCGGGGCGCGGCGTCTCGTCGACCTGCGGCGCCGCCACGTCGAACGGAACCCGCAGCCGCTGCAGCAGTTCACGGCGGTAGCACGAGGTGGACCCCAGCACCAGCGCGCGCGGCGCCACAGCGGGATTTTCGGCAGCAAGTTGAGTCATGCGGGGATTCTCTTACACTGGTGCGATGAAAACAGGATTTGCCGCCAACCATCTTGACGTCCGGGCCTTCGCGCAGGCGGCTGGGCGTTTGGCAGCGCGGGAGCCGCTTCAAAAATATGAGCGGCTGATGCAGGAAACGGGGGGGCTGGGGAGTGATCATCTTGTCAACTGGACGGCTGCCGGCGAATTGCGTCCGGTCCCGGGCGGCACTGACGATGCCTGGCTGTGCTTGAACATCGATGCCACCGTGCCGCTGACCTGCCAGCGCTGTCTTGAGCCGGTCGACGTGGCGCTGACGGTAGACCGCGCCTTCCGTTTCGTGGCGGATGAGGAAACCGCCGCGGCCCAGGACGATGATTGTGAAGAAGACTTGCTGGCCCTCAGCCGCGACTTCGATCTTGCGGCGCTGGTCGAGGATGAGATGTTGATGGCGTTGCCCTTGGTGCCAATGCATGACACCTGCCCGGTCCACGTGAAGTTAGCGGTTGCTGACGAAGCATTCGGCGCGGAAGCGATGGCCAAGCCCCATCCATTTGCCGTTCTGGCCCCGCTCAAGGGTGATAAATCCAGTTAAATCAAGGTGTTGGGTTATAATTGCGTGCTCAGCGCAGGCGACGGATGATGCTCTGCTTTTGCGCGCCAATCTGAATTTCCCCAGTCAAGTCATATTTTCAGGAGCCGACCATGGCCGTCCAGCAGAACAAAAAGTCACCTTCCAAACGCGGCATGCACCGCTCGCACAACGCCTTGAGCGTACCGGGCATTGCGGTGGAGCCCACCACGGGCGAAACGCATTTGCGCCACCATATCAGTCCGAACGGCTTCTACCGCGGCCGCCAGGTACTCAAGCCCAAGTCCGAAGCCTGATTGCGTTGCCACACGGGGGCCCGGGGCTACGATTTGAGTAGCATCGGGCCTTTGTTTTGATGCTTCCCGCTTTCGGTCGTTCCGCTCTATACCGCCATGCCGATGGCGCGCGCCGCTCATGATCACCCTGGCGGTCGATTGCATGGGGGGCGATCACGGGCCCAGCGTCACGCTGCCGGCGTGCCGGCATTTCCTCGAGCAACATCCCGATGCCCAGCTTCTGCTGGTGGGTCTGCCAGAGTCCTTGGGCGCATTCGCGCATCCGCGCGCCCGGATGGTCGTGGCCACCGAAGTGGTGGGCATGGACGATTCGATCGAAGTGGCACTGCGGCGCAAAAAAGACTCCTCGATGCGCGTGGCGATTGCGCAGGTGAAGGACGGCACGGCGCAGGCCGCCGTGTCCGCCGGCAATACCGGTGCCTTGATGGCGATCGCGCGCTATCTGCTCAAGACATTGGACGGTATTGATCGCCCCGCCATCGCTCCCCAGATTCCGAATGCCCAAGGCGGCGCAACGACCGTGCTCGACCTCGGTGCCAATGTGGACTGCACCGCCGAACATCTGCTGCAGTTCGCGGTCATGGGGTCCGCGCTGGTGTCCGCGCTCAAAAACAATGAAACCCCCTCGGTCGGGCTGCTGAACATTGGCGAAGAAGCGATAAAAGGCAGTGAAGTGATTAAAAAAGCAGGGGAACTGCTTCGTTCTGCGGGCAACGCCGGTGATTTGAATTTTTACGGAAATGTTGAGGGAAATGACATTTTCAAGGGCACGGTCGATATCGTGGTTTGCGACGGTTTTGTCGGCAATGTCACATTGAAGGCGAGCGAGGGCTTGGCATCGATGATCTTGAGTTTTCTCAAGGTTGAATTTTCTCGCAATATCTTTACGAAAATAGCCGCCTTCATCGCTTATCCTGTGCTTTCTGCCCTTAAAAAACGGATGGACCACCGGCGCTACAACGGCGCGGCGTTGCTCGGCCTGCGCGGCCTGGTGTTCAAGAGTCATGGGGCCGCCGATGCCTTCTCCTTCGGCTACGCCTTGAGCCGCGCGTATGATGCCGTGGAACACAATTTGCTCCACCGTGTTCAGGCCCGGATTGCGCACGCCGCGCCCCTTCTGGTGCCGGCCGAGGCGGTCGTACCGCCGGCACTGGCGGCATCGACATACTAGAGTTTCATGAAACGATATTCCCGCATCGCCGGCACCGGCAGCTATCTTCCCGAACGGCGGCTCAGCAACGACGATCTGGTGGCCGAACTGGCCGCCAGGGGCGTTGAAACCTCGGACCAATGGATTGTCGAGCGCACGGGTATCCGGGCCCGGCACTTTTGCGCTCCCGGCGTGACCTGCAGCGATCTGGCGCTGGAAGCGGCCCAACAGGCCCTGCAGGCCGCAGGCCGACAGGCTGCCGACATTGACCTGATCATTGTCGCGACCTCCACGCCGGACATGGTGTTTCCGTCCAGCGCCTGCATCGTCCAGCACAAGATGGGCATCGCCGGCTGCCCGGCATTCGATGTGCAGGCGGTGTGCAGCGGCTTTGTGTATGCGCTCACCGTCGCTGATGCGATGATCCAGAACGGCAGCGCCAGTCGGGCGCTGGTGATTGGCGCGGAGGTGTTCTCGCGCATTCTTGACTTCAACGACCGTACCACCTGCGTGCTGTTTGGCGATGGCGCTGGCGCCGTGGTGCTGGAGGCGTCCGACACGCCCGGCATCCTGGCGACCGACCTGCACGCGGACGGCAAGCACGTCGGCATTCTGTGCGTGCCCGGCACTGTCTCGGGCGGCAATGTGTTGGGTCATCCGCTGCTCACCATGGATGGCCAGGCCGTATTCAAGCTGGCGGTGGGCGTGCTCGACCAGTCGGCCCGCGCCGTGTTGGCCCGGGCCGGCAAGACCGAGGCCGATATCGACTGGATGATTCCGCACCAAGCCAACGTCCGCATCATGCAAAGCACGGCGCGCCGCCTGAAGATGTCGATGGACAAGGTGATCGTGACCGTCGATCAGCATGGCAACACCTCCGCCGCGTCCATTCCGCTGGCGCTCGATTGGGGCGTGCGCACCGGCAAGGTCAAAAAAGGAGAAACGCTGTTGCTCGAGGGCGTGGGCGGCGGCTTCACCTGGGGTTCGGTGCTACTTGATTTATAGCTGAAAGACGATACTGGCAAATGACCAGTCGCTGTTTTTGCTCAAACTATTCATGAAATCTTTTGCATTTGTCTTCCCCGGTCAGGGCTCTCAGTCGGTCGGCATGCTTGACGCGTGGGGCGGCCATCCGATGGTTGTGCAGACGCTTGCGGAAGCGTCCGATGCGCTGCACGAAGACGTCGGCCGGCTGATCCGGGAAGGTCCGAAAGAGGCGCTTGCCCTGACCACGAACACCCAGCCCGTGATGCTGGTGGCCGGCGTCGCTGCTTACCGTGTCTGGATGGCCGAGGTCGGTTTGTCCCCGTCGGTAGTGGCCGGCCATTCGCTGGGCGAATACTCCGCGCTCGTCGCCGCCGGGGTGCTGACGCTGGCGCAGGCAGCGCCGCTGGTGCGTTTTCGGGCCCGCGCGATGCAGGAGGCGGTGCCGGTGGGAGCGGGCGCGATGGCCGCGATACTAGGCATGGAAGCCGCCAAGGTGATCGCCGGTTGCGCCGAGGCAGTGGCGTCCTTTGGTCCCGGTTCCGCTGAAACCGTGCAGGCCGCCAACTTCAACGACCCCGCGCAAACCGTGATTGCAGGCAGCAAGGCGGCGGTGGACAAGGCGTGCGAGGTCTTGAAGGCGAGCGGCGCGAAACGCGCGCTGCTGCTGCCGGTGTCGGCGCCGTTTCACTCCAGCCTGATGAAGCCCGCCGCGGAAAAACTCAGGGCGGAACTGGCGGCGACGCCTTTCCTGGCGCCGGAGATCCCGGTGCTCAACAATATCGATGTGGCGGTCGAGGTCGATGCCGACAGAATCAGGGACGCGCTGGTGCGCCAGGCGTTTGGGCCGGTGCGTTGGGTCGAGTGCGTGGCCGCCATCAAGGCAAGCGGCGCGAGTACGCTGATCGAATGCGGGCCGGGCAAGGTGCTGGCCGGCCTGGTGCGACGCATCGACGCCGAACTGACGGGAGCAGCCGTGTTCGATCCGGTCACGCTGGCACAAGCCCGGGAGATCGTGCAATGAGTGAGATCAAATTCGAAGGCCAGGTGGCGCTGGTCACCGGCGCCTCGCGCGGCATCGGCGCCGCGATCGCGCTGGAGCTGGCCCGCCGGGGCCTGAAGGTGATCGGCACCGCCACCGCCGAAGCCGGTGCCGGCAAGATCGGCCACGCGCTGGCGGGGTTTCCCGGTTGCGCGGGCAGGGTACTCGATGTCAATGACGCCGCGGCCGCCGAGGCGCTGATCGACGCGATCGTGAAGGAGCAGGGCGGCTTGCAGGTGCTGGTGAACAATGCCGGCATCACGCGCGACATGCTGGCCATGCGCCTGAAGGACGACGACTGGGATGCAGTGCT
This sequence comes from Burkholderiaceae bacterium, assembly GCA_004323695.1. GTDB lineage: Bacteria > Pseudomonadota > Gammaproteobacteria > Burkholderiales > Burkholderiaceae_C > Rhodoferax_A. The sequence goes on along the minus strand of SCRU01000177.1, from coordinate 19,767 downwards.
GGACACCAATCTCAAGGCAGTTTTTCGCATGAGCCGCGCCGTGCTGCGCACCATGATGAAACAGCGCTATGGCCGCATCATCAACGTCACCAGCGTGGTGGGTTCCTCGGGCAACCCCGGCCAGGCCAACTATGCGGCCGCCAAGGCCGGTGTCGCCGGCATGACGCGCGCGCTGGCGCGCGAACTCGGCAGCCGCGCCATCACGGTGAACTGCGTGGCGCCCGGATTTATCGAGACCGACATGACGGCCGGCCTCCCGCCCGAGCAGCACCAGGCCCTGCTGAGCCAGATTCCGCTTGGCCACCTGGGCCATCCCGCGGACATCGCGTATGCGGTGGCGTATCTCGCGTCGCCCCAGGCCGCCTATGTGACGGGGCAGGAACTGCACGTCAATGGCGGCATGTACATGAGCTGAGGCCGCAGCGACTCCAGCCGCTTCATCCGTTCGGCGGCCGGGCTGGGGAGTGACCCCGGGCCCGGCTAGAATCACGGATTAATTTACAACCCTAAGAGGGAACCATGAGCGATATCGAAACACGTGTCAAAAAGATCATCGCCGAGCAGCTCGGCGTGGAAGAGTCTCAAGTCGTCGGCGAAAAGGCCTTTGTGGCCGACCTCGGCGCTGACTCGCTGGACACCGTGGAACTGGTGATGGCGCTGGAAGACGAATTCGGCATCGAAATTCCGGACGAAGACGCCGAGAAGATCACCACCGTTCAGAACGCAATCGATTACGCTACCAGCCACCAGAAGGCTTGAACCTCGGGATTTCAACCGCATGAGTCGCCGCCGTGTCGTCGTGACCGGCCTGGGCTGCGTCTGCCCCGTGGGCAACACGGTGGCCGATGCCTGGGCCAACCTGCTGGCCGGGCAGTCCGGCATCGATCTCATTACGAAGTTCGACGCTTCGAACTTTGCCTGCAGGATCGCCGGTGAGGTCAAGGGGTTCGCACTGGAGTCCTACCTGAGCGCCAAGGACGCGCGCGGGATGGACGCCTTCATCCATTTTGGCATTGCCGCCGCGGCGCAGGCCGTTGCGGATGCGGGGCTGCCGACCGGTGATGCATTGAGTGAAGAGCTGGCGACGCGCATTGGCTGTGTGATCGGTTCGGGTATCGGCGGCCTGCCGATGATCGAGGCCACCCACACCGAGCTGGCGAATCGCGGCCCGCGCCGCATCACACCCTTCTTCGTGCCGGCGTCCATCGTCAACATGGTCGCCGGGCATGTGTCGATACGCTTTGGCTTCAAGGGCCCGAACATTGCCATTGCCACCGCCTGCACCACGGGCCTGCATTGCATTGGCGATGCCGGACGCCTGATCGAGTACGGCGATGCCGACGTGATCGTCGCGGGCGGCTCGGAAGCCACCATTTCGCCGCTGGGCGTGGGCGGTTTTGCCGCGATGCGGGCGCTGTCCACCCGCAACGACGACCCCCAAACGGCGTCCCGCCCCTGGGACCGGGACCGTGACGGCTTCGTGCTGGGCGAGGGCGCCGGCATGCTGGTGCTCGAAGAGTACGAGCACGCCAGGGCGCGCGGCGCAAAAATCTACGCCGAACTGGCGGGCTTTGGCATGAGCGCCGACGCCGGCCACATGACCGCGCCCAACATGGACGGCCCACGCCGCGCCATGCTCAGTGCATTGCGCAACGCGGGGGTCAATGCCGACCAGGTGGATTACCTCAACGCGCACGGGACCTCCACACCGCTGGGCGACACAAACGAGTGCAATGCCATCAAGGCCGCACTCGGTGACCATGCCCGCAAGATGGTGGTCAATTCCACCAAGTCCATGACCGGGCACCTGCTGGGCGGCGCCGGCGGGGTCGAGAGCGTCTTCACGGTGCTCGCGGTGCACCATCAAAAAAGCCCGCCGACCACGAATATCTTCAATCAGGATCCGGACTGCGACCTGGATTTCTGCGCCAACACGGCGCGCGACATGAAGATCGATGTGGCGGTCAAGAACAACTTCGGCTTTGGCGGCACGAACGGGACGCTCGTCTTCAAACGGGCGCCCTGACGTTCAAACGCATCTGAATTCACCACAAACCAGCTTGGCCATGCACAGCGCCCCATCGGTCACCTATCCGGTGGGGCGTGCGCGTGTCTGGGGCGTCACGCTCGCGCTGGTCTGGCTGGCGGGAGCAACGCTCACGGGATCGTGGTGCGTCCAGGTGGACAGCATCGGCTGGCGCCAGTGGCTGGCGATTGCCTGCGTGCTGGGAGGCGGTGTTGTCGCCGCGCTGGGCTGGCGGACCGCATCCATTGGCGAGCTGCACTGGAATGGTGGCGGTTGGTGGTGGACTGCGCGCGCGGCGCCGGGCGAGCAGGCCCCGGTGCGGCTGGTGGTGCAACTGGACCTGCAGCGCTGGCTGCTCGTGCGCATGGGCGCCGCCTCCGGTGGCCGGTGCTGGCTGTGGCTGGAGCAATGCCGCGAGCCCGCGCGCTGGGGCGACCTGCGCCGCGCGGTCCACGCGCGCGGCCGGGGGAAAATTGATCCTGCGGCGGAACCGTCGCCCGGCTGAGACGATCCATGAGCGCCGATATGCCACCTCCCCATCCCGCGCCGGGCTCAGCGCCCGTGCACGGCGACAGCGACCTGCTGCTGGTTGAGCGCACCGTGGCCGGGGATCAGCGGGCGTTCGAGCTGCTGGTGATCAAGTACCAGCGCCGCATCGAGCGCCTGATTGGCCGCATGGTGCGCGATGTCGACCTGGTCCAGGACATCGCGCAGGAAACCTTCATTCGGGCGTACCGCGCCCTGCACCAGTTCCGTGGCGAGGCCCAGTTCTACACCTGGCTGTACCGGATTGCCGTGAATACCGCGAAAAAGTCGCTGCTCGACATGAAGCGCAATCCGGTCATCTCCGAAAACGCCTTCCGGACGCCCGACGAGGACGATGAAACTTCCCAGGCGGGGCATGAACTAACCAGCGAAGAGACGCCGGAAACCGTGCTGGCGGCCAAGGAGATTGCCGCCGTCGTGAACGCCGCAATGCAGGCGTTACCGGAGGATTTGCGCCAGGCGGTCACGCTGCGCGAGATCGAAGGGCTGAGTTACGAAGAAATTTCTGACGCGATGAACTGCCCCATTGGCACGGTACGCTCCCGTATTTTCCGCGCCCGTGAGGCCATATCGGCCAAGGTCAAACCCTTGCTGGAAAACCGGATGGGCAAGAGATGGTGACGATTCCGGTGCTGGATGGTGACGAGCTTACAGGTGATGAACATGACTGACCTGATGCATGGACAAGAAGCTATTTCCGCCCTCGCCGACGGGCAGCTGCGCGGCGAGGAATTCGCCCGCGCGGTGGAATCCGCGACCGCCAACGCGCAGGCGCTCGCGACCTGGCACGCCTACCATGTGGTGGGCGACGTGCTGCGTTGCGGTGAACTGGCCGCGTGCCGCCACGATGTCGACTTCATGGCGCGGCTGAAAACGCGACTGGGGCAGGAGCAGATCCAGGTGCGCGCCGAGGGAGCTATTGATTTTGTAGCAAAAAATGCTTACCCCGAGAGGGTTAGCGACCCAAATAATGCAGAAAATCGGGCTGCCAACGAGTCGGTCTTCCGCTGGAAACTGGTGGCTGGATTTGCCTCGCTGGCCGCCATTGTGGCGATTGGCTGGAACGGGTTCGCCCCAGTGAACCCGGCGGCCAGTCAGACCCAACTCGCGCAGGCCGTGATCCCTGCGCAGTCGCAGGCGGGTCCGACCGCCGTGGCCGATGGCGGCTCCGCCGTGCTGATCCGCGATCCGCGGCTGGACGCCTTTCTGGCAGCCCATGAGCAGTTTGGCGGAACCTCGGCGCTTCAGATGCCGGCCGGGTTTTTTCGCAACGCCACTTTCGAGGGGCCGACCCGTTAGGGTCGCGAGTGATCGCGTGAACAGGCCGACCTCATGAGTTGGAAGTTTTTCGGGTCTTGCGTCATGGCGTTGTGCGCGCCGATCGCAATGAGCCCTGCCGCAGCACAGACGCCGCCGCCGGCCGCGTCCGCGAGCCAGCCCGGTGAACCGGCCGCGCACAGTGCGGCCGAGTGGCTGTTGCGCATGGACGAGGCTTCGCGCCATAGCGCGTATACCGGCACCTTCGTCGTGTCCTCCCCTTCCGGCCACTTGTCGAGCGCGCGGATCTGGCATGTATGCCAGGGCGATCAGCAAATGGAGCGTGTCGAGGCGCTGACGGGTACGCCGCGCACGACGTTCCGGCACAACGATCAGGTGGTCACGTTTTTCCCGAAGACCCGGATCGTCAAGACCGAGCGGCGCGAGTGGCTCGGCCTGTTCCCTGCACTGCTCAAGTCCAGCGATTCGGCGATCGACCAGTTCTACACCGCGCAACGGGTGGGCAGTGGCCGTGTGGCCGGGTTCCAGGCCCGCGTGGTGCAACTCAACCCGAAGGATCATCTGCGCTTCGGCTACCGTATCTGGAGCGAAAAGAAAACCGGACTGGTGGTCAAGCTGGAAACACTGGGGACCGACGGCAAGGTGCTCGAGCAGGCCGCCTTTTCCGATCTGAAGATCGATGCTCCGGTCGACATGGGCGCCCTGGCCCGGATGATGGACGACACCGCGGGCTACAAGGTGGTCACGACCGCGCTGGTCAAGACCACGGCCGCGGCCGAAGGCTGGACCCTGAAGAGCCCGGTGCCAGGGTTCAAGCCGATGAACTGTTACAGACGCCGCATTGCCGCGGGCGGAGTTGCCGATGGCGCCACGGACAACGCGTTGCAATGGGTTTTCTCGGACGGGCTGGCGTCGGTTTCGGTGTTCGTGGAAACCTACGATCCCAGCCGCCATGCGCAGGAAACCCATCTGACCATGGGTGCGACCCAGATGTTGACCCGGCGCTTGAGCACGCCGGCGGGCGACTGGTGGGTCACCGTGGTGGGCGAGGTGCCGCTGCGCACGCTCGAGGCTTTCGCGCAGGGTCTCGAGCGTACAAAATAGACCCCGTTTCAATTCGCAGTTTCAATGAAAGGCCGGTGATGCTTCAGATCGATTGGAAAAAGGCGCGTGTCAGGGCGGGCTCGTTCATGCTGGCCAGCGCGTTCGCGGCGGTGGCCGGCGCAGCGGCCCTGGTGCCGACCGCACCCGCGATGGCGCAGACGCGTGTGCTGCCCGACTTCACCGATCTGGTGCAGCAGGTGGGCCCGTCGGTGGTGAACATCCGCACGCTGGAGAAAGTGTCGGCCGGTTCGGAAAACGATCCTGACGCCGACATGCAGGATTTTTTCCGGCGTTTCTTCGGCGTGCCGCTGCCCGGCGCGCCGGGCCAGACACCGCGCCCGAACCGTTCGCCGCGAGGTGGTACGGAGCAGCCGCGCGGTGTCGGCTCCGGTTTCATTCTCACCCCGGACGGCTACATCATGACCAATGCGCATGTGGTCGATGGCGCTGACGAGGTCATGGTCACGCTGACCGACAAACGCGAGTTCAAGGCCAAGATCATCGGGGCCGACAAGCGCAGCGACATTGCCGTGGTCAAGATCAACGCGACCGGGTTGCCGGCGGTGAAGATCGGCGATGTGAGCAAGCTCAAGGTCGGTGAGTGGGTGATGGCGATCGGTTCGCCCTTCGGCCTGGACAACACCGTGACGGCCGGCATCGTCAGCGCCAAGCAGCGCGACACGGGCGACTACCTGCCGTTCATCCAGACCGACGTTGCGATCAACCCGGGTAATTCCGGCGGCCCCCTGATCAACATGCGCGGCGAAGTGGTGGGCATCAACAGCCAGATCTACTCGCGCTCGGGCGGTTTCATGGGCATCTCGTTTGCCATTCCCGTGGATGAGGCGATGCGCGTCGCCGACCAGTTGCGTACCACCGGGCATGTGACGCGCGGACGCATCGGGGTGCAGATCGACGAGGTGACGCAGGACGTGGCCGATTCGATCGGTCTTGGCAAGCCGACGGGCGCGCTGGTACGCGGGGTCGAGAGTGGCTCGCCGGCCGACAAGGCCGGCATACAGCCGGGTGATGTCATTACCAAGTTTGGCGAGAAGGCGGTTGCCAGGGCGAGCGATCTGCCCCGCATGGTGGGCGATACCAAGCCGGGCGCGCGAAGCACCGTGACGGTGTTCCGTCGTGGCGCTTACAAGGATCTGGGAATCACCGTCGCGGAGATCGAGCCGGACAAGCCCGTCAAGACCGCCGATGAAGACCAGAAGCCCAAGGCTGGCAGCGCGGCGCAGGCGCTGGGTCTGTCATTGAGCGATCTCTCGCAGGACCAGAAAAAGGAACTCAAGCTCCATGGCGGAGTGAAGGTGGATGGCGTGGCGGACGCAGCGCAACGCGCCGGCCTGCGCGCGGGGGATGTGATCGTGGCCGTCGCGAACACGCCGGTCAACAACCTCAAGGATATCAATGCGGCCCTTGGCAAGGCCGACAAAAGCAAGCCGCTGAATGTGCTGTTTCGCCGTGGCGACTGGACACAGTACACGTTGATCCGGCCTGCGCACTGACGGGTCTCACGCGATTTCGAGAAACCCCTGCCCGGACCCGGGTCAGGGGTTTTTCATGGGCGGTGGGCTTAAAACGACTGATCTCAACAAATATTTTCATCGCCTATTCGACGAAGATATGTTTGCAGTCACTAACTTTTTTAGAATTTAATTGCAGGTTTGGATAGAATCTGGCGCCTGGAATGGCGCTGGTTGGCATATTGAAATACCTGGAATCCACGATGCGGGATGAATTTGGACTATGCACCGTCGATCCACAGATCACCCACAAGTTGTTCAGAACTTCGCCCATCAAAATTGTTCATAAGCTGTGAATAAAATTCCTGTTGTTAACCTGCAACGACGTGGTTTGGCATGTTTCGCGTCTGTACGCGCCGGGCTTTTTGCCTACAATGAAGCTCCAACTAATCGCAGTTGCCATAGATTGTTGGTTCAGGGCGCGTCAAACATAGACGCGCCCTTTTTTATGCCTGTACGCCATTCAATTCAATCACTTGACGCTCCTCGTTGATGAATCACATCAGAAATTTTTCGATCATCGCGCACATTGACCACGGAAAATCGACGCTCGCGGACCGCCTGATCCAGCGCTGCGGTGGACTTGCCGATCGCGAGATGCAGGCGCAGGTGCTCGACTCGATGGACATCGAAAAAGAACGTGGGATAACCATCAAGGCGCAAACCGCTGCGCTGCATTACAAGGCCCTCGATGGACAGGTCTACAACCTCAATTTGATCGACACACCGGGTCACGTGGATTTCTCCTACGAGGTGAGTCGTTCGTTGTCGGCCTGCGAAGGTGCGTTGCTCGTCGTCGATGCCTCGCAAGGGGTCGAGGCGCAGACGGTGGCGAACTGCTACACCGCGCTCGACCTGGGCGTGGAGGTCGTGCCCGTGCTCAACAAGATGGATTTGCCCAACGCCGATCCCGACAATGCCAGGGCCGAGATCGAGGACGTGATCGGCATCGATGCGGCCGATGCGATTGCCTGCTCGGCCAAGACCGGCATGGGCATCGACGAGATCCTCGAAGCCGTGGTGGCCCGGATTCCGGCGCCCCGCGGCAATCCGGCGGGACCGCTGCGCGCGATGATCATCGACAGCTGGTTTGACAGCTACGTCGGCGTGGTGATGCTGGTGCGCGTGGTCGATGGCCGGCTGGCCAAAGGCGAACGCATCAAGATGATGGCCACCGGCGCCATCTACAACGCCGACAGTCTCGGGGTTTTCACGCCGGCCAACGAGGTGCGGGAGGCTCTGGAGGCGGGCGAGGTTGGCTACATCATCGCCGGCATTCGCGAACTGCAGGCCGCCAAGGTGGGCGACACCATCACGCTGGTCAAGCTTGGCACCGGCGGCGCGGCGTTTACCGCGACCGAGCCGCTGCCCGGTTTCAAGGAGATCCAGCCGCAGGTGTTTGCCGGGCTCTACCCGACCGAGGCGAACCAGTACGAAGGATTGCGCGACAGCCTGGAAAAACTCAAGCTGAACGACTCCTCGCTGTACTACGAGCCCGAGGTCTCGCAAGCGCTGGGGTTCGGCTTTCGCTGCGGGTTCCTCGGTCTGCTGCACATGGAGATCGTGCAGGAGCGGCTGGAGCGCGAGTTCGACCAGGACCTGATCACCACCGCACCCAGCGTGGTGTACCAGGTGGTCAAGTCGGATGGAGAGGTCGTGATGGTGGAAAACCCGGCCAAGATGCCGGACCAGGGGCGCCTGGAAGAGATCCGCGAGCCGATCGTCACGGTCCACCTGTACATGCCGCAGGAATATGTGGGCGCGGTGATGACGCTGGCGAACCAGAAGCGTGGCGTGCAGATGAACATGGCCTACCACGGCCGTCAGGTGATGCTGACCTACGAGCTGCCACTGGGCGAGATCGTGCTGGACTTCTTCGACAAGCTCAAATCCGTCTCGCGCGGTTATGCCTCGATGGACTACGAGTTCAAGGAGTACCGCGCGGCGGACGTGGTCAAGGTCGACATCCTGCTGAACGGCGAGAAGATCGATGCGCTGTCCATCATCGTGCACCGCTCGCAGTCGCAGTACCGCGGACGCGCCGTGGTGGCCAAGATGCGCGAAATCATCTCGCGCCAGATGTACGACGTCGCGATCCAGGCCGCCATCGGGGCCAACATCATCGCCCGTGAGACAATCAAAGCTTTGCGCAAAAACGTGCTGGCCAAGTGTTATGGCGGCGACATCACGCGCAAACGCAAACTCCTTGAAAAACAAAAAGCAGGCAAGAAGCGCATGAAACAGATTGGATCGGTCGAAGTCCCCCAAGAGGCCTTTCTGGCCATTTTGCAGGTGGAGGACTGATGCAGGTTTTGACTTCCCTGATTCTGGCGGCCTTTGCCGCCTATGCCGGCGCCTGGTATTTTGGCGCGTTCGAAGGCGACTTCGCCCTGCTGCTGTTCATGGCGACCGTGGTGACCGGCCTGTACTGGCTGGCCGAGCGGCTGTACTTTCTGCCGCAACGCAAAAAGGCAGCGGCTGCGCTGGAAGCACAGGCCCAGCAGCGCCGCGCCGAACTCTCCAGGATGGGGATCGCCAAGGTGGACGGCGATATTGAACAGGCCACCAGCCGGATCGTCATGCAGCCGTGGTGGCTGGACTGGACAGCGGGGCTGTTCCCGGTCATTCTGGCGGTGTTCCTGCTGCGCTCCTTCCTGTTCGAGCCGTTCAAGATTCCCTCCGGTTCGATGATCCCCACGCTGCGGATCGGTGACCTGATCCTGGTGAACAAATTTGTCTACGGCCTGCGCCTGCCGGTGATCAACACCAAGATCACCGAGGGCCACCCGCCCCGGCGTGGCGACGTGATGGTGTTTCGCTATCCCCCGCAGCCGAGTCTGGACTACATCAAGCGCGTGGTTGGATTGCCGGGCGACGAGGTGGACTACGTCAACAAGCGGCTCATCATCAACGGCAAACCGGTTCCCACGACCGCCGTGCCGGACTTCTTCAACGACGAGACGATGAGCTATTCCAAGCAATACCAGGAAGTGCTGGGAACGCACACGCACCGCCTGCTCATCGATCCGGATCGGCCCGTCTACATGCCCGACGACGTGACGAACTTTCCAAACCGCCAGAACTGCCACTACAGTGTCGAGGGGTTCAGCTGCAAGGTGCCGGCGGGCGAGTATTTCATGATGGGCGACAACCGCGATAATTCACTCGATTCGCGCTATTGGGGGTTCGTTCCGGACCAGAACATTGTCGGCAAGGCGGTCTTCGTCTGGATGAACTTTAGCGACCTCAAGGCCATTGGTCCGATCCACTAATGATTGTTTGAAAGGCAAAGGGCAGCGTATGGAACGTCCATTGAAATCCAGGCAGCGGGGACTATCCTTCATCGGGCTGATTTTCTTTGGCGGCATCCTGGCCGTGATCGGCGTGATGCTGGCGCAGGTGGCGCCCACCGTCATCGAATACGAATCCATCGTGAAGGCGGCCAACAAGGCCGCGTCCCAAGGCACTTCGGTGGCGGAGGTGCGCGAGATTTTTGACAAGCAGGCGGACATCGACTACATCACCTCCGTTGCCGGCAAGGATCTTGACGTGACCAAGAACGGCGACAACAAGGTGGTTGTCAGCTTTGCGTACGACAAGGAAATCCACATGGTCGGCCCCGCGTATCTGCTGCTCAAATACCGTGGGCAATCCCAGTAAAACGTGAATGGCGGCCTGTCCAGCCTGCAGGCGCGCTTGCAGCACAGCTTTTCCGATCCACGGCTGCTTGAACGCGCCGTCACGCACCGCAGCTTTTCCCCGGACCACAACGAGCGCCTGGAATTCCTGGGCGACTCCGTTCTGAGCCTGGCCGTCTCCAGTCTGCTTTACGACAGGCTGCGTGACTTGCCGGAAGGCGACCTGTCCCGCATTCGCGCGAACCTGGTCAGGCAGGACACATTGCACCGGCTGGCGCTGGAACTGGGTGTGGCCGGCGTGATTCGCCTTGGGGAAGGCGAGGCCCGTTCGGGCGGTCAAAAGCGCCCTTCCATTCTGGCGGACACGCTGGAGGCCCTGATTGGCGCTGTGTACCTGGACGCCGGCTACGGCACGGCCGAGGCCCTGGTGCACCGCCTGTTCCAGACGGTGCAGATCAATCCCCAGATGGCCGCCACGGCCAAGGATCCAAAAACCGAGTTGCAGGAATGGCTGCAGGGGCGCAAGATGAAGCTGCCGGGCTACCGCGTCGTGGGTACCCAGGGCGCGGCGCATCAGCAGACCTTTGACGTGGAATGTGAAATCGCCGAGCTGAATGCCGCCGAACGCGGCATCGGAGGCTCGCGGCGGGCTGCGGAGCAGGCCGCCGCCGCCGCAATGTTGTCCCATCTGAAAGCGAAGCTCAAATGAGAAGGGCTACTAAAAATGTAGCTGAAAGTGAAGACCCTGTATCGGCATCTGACTCATTTGACTCCAAAAATGCAGGAGCGGCCGAAGTGGCGGGCCAGCGCTGCGGCCTGATCGCGATCGTGGGCAAACCCAACGTGGGCAAATCCACGCTGCTCAACGCACTGGTCGGCCAGAAAATCAGCATCACGTCGAACAAGGCGCAGACCACGCGGCACCGCATCACGGGCATCCGCACGCGCGGGGCTACGCAGTTCGTGTTTGCCGACACGCCGGGCTTCCAGACGCGGCACCACACCGCGCTGAACAAGTCGCTCAACAAAACCGTGCTGGGCGCCGTTGGCGACGTGGACCTGATTTTGTTCGTGGTCGAGGCCGGCCGCTTCACACCGGCCGACGCCGAGGTGTTGTCGCTGCTCAAGGGAAACATCCCGACCCTGCTGATCGCCAACAAGCTCGACAACATCCACCGCCGCGCCGAGATTGCACCCTGGCTCAAGAGTATGCAGGAGCGCCACCCGTTCGCCGAATTCGTGCCGATGTCCGCCAGGAGCGCGAAGGATGTCGAGCGTCTGTTCGGCATCTGCGAAAAATACCTGCCGGAGCAGCCATGGTGGTACGCCGATGATGAATTGACCGATCGCAGCGAGAAGTTCCTGGCCTCCGAGACCGTGCGCGAAAAACTGTTCCGCTTCACTGGCGACGAGTTGCCCTACACCTCCACGGTCATCATCGACAAATTCGACGAGGAAATGGGCCGCAACCACAGCCGGCTGGTCAAGATCGCGGCCACCATCGTGGTCGAGCGCGACGGCCACAAGGCCATGGTGATTGGCGAGAAGGGCGAGCGCCTCAAACGCATCGGCACCGAGGCGCGCCAGGAGCTCGAGACATTGATGGAAGCCAAGGTGTTTCTCGAACTCTGGGTCAAGGTGCGCTCGGGCTGGGCCGATGACGAGGCGCGCGTGCGCTCGTTTGGCTACGAGTAGGATGTCGCCCCCGCGTTCGCCACTGCGTGTGCTTCACTGCCCCCCGAGGGGGCTCAGTCCGGCTTGGGGCGGCCCGGCGCCGGACTGACGTGGCCGCCAAGCGCATCAGCGACGAGCCGGCCTATGTGCTGCATCGCTACGACTGGAGCGAGTCGAGCCTGATTCTTGACGTGTTCACACGCGAGCAGGGCCGGGTGGCGCTGGTGGCCAAGGGCGCCAAGCGGCCCAGTTCCGGGTTTCGCCCCGTCCTGTTGCCGCTGCAGCCGCTGCGCGTCACCTATTCGCTGGCGGCCGGCGGAGACGCCGAAATTCACACGCTCAAGGGCGCGGAATGGGTCGGCGGCCATGTGATGCCGACCGGCGACGCGCTGCTATCGGGCTACTACCTCAACGAACTGCTGCTGCGCCTGCTGGCGCGCGACGACCCGCACGAGCGGCTGTTCGACAGCTATGCGGCCGTGGTGCAGGTGCTGGCGTCCGAGCATGGCGAGGCCCTGCAGCCCGCGCTGCGCGCCTTCGAGCTGCTGCTGCTGCGCGAGATCGGCCTGTTGCCCTTGCTCGACGCGCAGACCATGACGCTGGGCACACTCGAGGCCGATGCGCGCTATGTGCTGGTGCCCGAAGGTGGCCTGCGCGAGAGCCATGCGCAGGACCGCGCCAGCCTGAGCGGCGCCCAGTGGGCCGCGCTGCAGGCGGCGCTGGACCACGAGGCGCCGTTTACCGCCGCGCTGCGCGCCTGCGCGGACGTGATGGCCGAACTCAAGCCCCAACTGCGCACGCTGCTGCACTACCATTGCGGGGTCTCCACCCTGAAAACGCGGCAGATGATGCTGGATATCCAATCGCTATGAACAAGACGGCGCTGTCGGTCAACGTGAACCTGGTGGCGCAGGTGCGCAACCGGCGCAATCTGGGTTTCCCCAGTGTCCTGCGCGCGGCCCAGCTGTGCCTGCAGGCCGGGGCGCACGGCATCACGGTGCATCCGCGGCCTGATCAGCGGCATATCCGCACGCACGATGTACCCGACCTGGCCGGATTGCTCACTGCCTGGCCCGATCGCGAATTCAACATCGAGGGCAATCCGTTCCAGAACCTCATGGGTTTCGTGCGCGCGCAGCGGCCGCACCAGTGCACCTTTGTGCCCGATTCCGAGGACCAGCCGACCAGCGACCACGGCTGGGACCTGGCGCGCGACGGCGAGCGGTTGCGCCCGCTGGTGGCCGAGGCCCATGCGCTCGGGGTCCGCGTCAGCCTGTTCATGGACGCCGAGCCGCAGGCCATGGCGGCTGCCAAGGCCGTGGGCGCCGACCGTGTGGAGTTGTACACCGAGCCCTACGCCGCAGCCTGGGGCAAGCCCGCGCAGGCCGGGCAGTTGCAGCGCTTCGTGCGCGCCGCACAGGCCGCGCTGGATGCGGGACTGGAAATCAACGCGGGGCATGACCTGAACCGCAGCAACCTCACCGCTTTTTTGAAGCAGGTGCCCGGCGTGCGCGAGGTCTCGATCGGCCATGCGCTCATGGCCGATGCGCTCGAGCTGGGCTATGCCGCCACGGTGAAGGAATACCTGCGTTGTATCGACCAGGCCTTCGCGTAAGGTTTCGATGATCTACGGCATTGGCACCGACATCTGCGATGTGCGCCGGATCCGCGCCAGCGTGGAGCGCCACGGCGATCGCTTTGCGCAAAAAATCCTCAGCGACGCCGAGTTGGCCACCTGGCGGGCGCGCAGCGAGCGCTGGCCGGAGCGCGGCATCCGCTACCTGGCCACCCGCTTTTCGGCCAAGGAGGCCTTCAGCAAGGCGATAGGATTGGGGATGCGCCTGCCCATGAACTGGCGGCTGTGCGAAATGGGAAAGCTCGCCAGCGGCAAGCCCTGCATCGTGTTGCACGGTGGCCTGAAAACCTGGTTCGAATCGCAGGGGCTGAGCGCGCATGTCAGCGTGACTGACGAAACCGATTACGCCGCGAGCTTCTGTGTGGTCGAAAAAATATAGAAAAAGCGCTTGAAGTCCTTGTTGATATTTAATAATGTGCTATTAAAATAGTAGCAATCCATTTCATCGAGACCCTGCCTCATGTTTCAGCACTCGCCCGTCATCATCGATATTGCCGGTCTGACCCTGACCAAAGCCGACCGGCGCCGGCTCAAGCACCCCCTGGTCGGCGGGATCATCCTGTTCGCGCGCAACTGGCAGGATCGGGCGCAGCTCACCGCCCTGTGCGCCAGCATCAAGAAGATCCGCCGCGACGTGCTGATCTGCGTGGACCACGAAGGCGGGCGCGTGCAGCGCTTCAGGACCGATGGCTTCACCCATCTGCCGCCCATGCGCACGCTGGGCGAGCTATGGCTAAAAGCACCGATGCAGGCCACCAACGCGGCCACCGCGTGTGGCTATGTGCTCGGCGCCGAACTGCGCGCCTGCGGCGTGGACCTGAGCTTTACGCCCGTGCTGGATCTGGATTTCGGCGAGAGCAGTGTCATCGGCGACCGCGCCTTTGGCCGCGACCCGCGCGTGGTTGCGCTGCTGGCCAAGAGCCTGATGCACGGTCTGCTGCAAAGCGGCATGGCGAACTGCGGCAAGCATTTTCCGGGTCACGGCTTCGTGCGCGCCGACTCGCATACCGATGTCCCGGTGGACCGGCGCAGCCTCAAGGCCATCCTGGCCGACGATGCCGCGCCGTACCAGTGGCTCAGTACCACCCTGTCCAGCGTGATGCCGGCCCACGTGATCTACCCCAGGGTGGATGCGAGGCCGGCCGGCTTTTCGTCCAAGTGGCTGGGCGACATTCTGCGCGGCCGCCTGGGCTTTGGCGGCGCGATTTTCAGCGACGACCTCAGCATGGCCGGGGCACGCCAACTCGATGGCGAGGCCGTGAGCCACACCGACGCCGCAGTGGCCGCGCTGGGCGCCGGCTGCGACATGGTGCTGCTGTGCAACCAGAGCGTGGGCGACGGTCAGGATGTGGACCGGCTGCTGGATGGCCTGGTAGTGGCGCAGCTACGCGGCCAGTGGCAACTCCAGCAGGCCAGCGAAGAGCGCCGGCAGGCGCTGCTGCCGGCTGTGCCGTCGCCGGACTGGAACGCGCTGATGGCGCTGCCGGCCTACCTGCGTGCGCTGGATCTGATCCGGCCGCTTCACTGAGCCGGGGCTTCCCGGCGCAAGGCCGGGAACAGGATCACGTCGCGGATGCTGGCGCTATCGGTCAGCAGCATCATGAGCCGGTCGATGCCGATGCCGCAGCCGCCGGTGGGGGGCATTCCGTACTCCAGCGCGCGCACGAAGTCGGCGTCGTAGTACATGGCCTCGTCGTCGCCGCTGTCCTTGGCCGCGACCTGCGCCCGGAAGCGCGCGGCCTGGTCTTCGGCGTCGTTGAGCTCGGAAAAGCCGTTGCCGAACTCGCGACCGGTGATGTAGAGCTCGAAGCGCTCGGTCACCTCGGGGCGCTCGTCGTTGGCGCGCGCCAGCGGCGAGATCTCGGTCGGGTGCTCCATGATGAAGGTCGGCTGCCAGAGCGTTTCTTCCACCGTTTCCTCAAAGTACAGCACCTGGAGGTTGGCCAGCGAGCGGGCCGAGAGCTTGTTCTTCGCCTCCGACAGGCCGAGCTTTTTGAGCGCATTGACGAGCCAGGCGGCATCCTTCACATGGGCACCGGCGTCGGTGTGCCTCGCAATCGCTTCCACGATGGTGAGCCGCTCGAACGGCCGGGACAGGTCCACGGGCCTGCCGCCGTACTGGAACTGCAGCGTGCCCAAAGTTTTCTGCGCCGCATCGCGGATGACGGCTTCGGTGAAACTCATCAAATCCAGATAATTCCAGTACGCCGCGTAGAACTCCATCATGGTGAACTCGGGGTTGTGGCGCACCGAGATGCCTTCGTTGCGGTAGCTGCGGTTGATCTCGAACACGCGCTCGAAGCCGCCCACGATCAGGCGCTTGAGGTACAGCTCGGGCGCGATGCGCAGGAACATTTCCTGGTCCAGCGCGTTGTGGTGCGTCTTGAATGGTTTCGCGTTGGCGCCGCCGGGAATCGGGTGCAGCATGGGCGTCTCGACTTCCAGAAAGTCGTTCGCCACCATGAATTCGCGAATCGCGCTGACGGCCTTGCTGCGCAGCCGGAAGCGCTCGCGTGCCGACTCGTCGGTCATCAGGTCCACGTAGCGCTGGCGGTATTTCTGCTCCTGGTCGGCCATGCCGTGAAACTTGTCGGGCATGGGGCGCAGGCTCTTGGTCAGCAGCCGCACCTGGCTGGCGTGGATCGAGAGTTCGCCGGTCTTGGTCCTGAAGACCTGGCCCTGTGCCGCCACGATATCTCCCAGGTCCCAGTGCTTGAACTGCGCGTACAGATCCTCGCCAACGGTGTCGCGCGTCACGTAGATCTGGATGCGACCGGTGCCGTCCTGCAGCGTTGCAAAACTGGCCTTGCCCATGACGCGCTTGAGCATCATGCGCCCGGCGATCTTCGCGCCGATGCCTTGCGCCGCCAGTTCGTCCACGGTCTTGTCGCCATACGTCGCGAGAAGGGCGGCGGCGTGGTCCGTGGGCTTGAAGTCGTTTGGAAAGGCAACGCCCCGGCCCTCGCGCTGGCGCTGGCGCAATGCCTTGAGCTTTTCGCGCCGCTCCAGCATCAGCAGGTTTTCGTCGGGTGCCGCGCTCGGTGCCACGGTGAATTTTGAGTCGGACATGAATCTGGATCGCTATGAATATAGGGTGGTGAGCCGGGCTGCGGGAGGGGCAGGCGGGCCGCCCAAGGCGTTATTTTAGGTTTTTGGCTTGCGTCGCCCGAATCAATGCGAGATGCCGGTGCGAGCCAGCAGATCCGTCACGAGTTCCAGTCGCACCAGCGGATTGTCCAGCGTCATCAAGCGCTGCTTGAGCTCGGGGGGAAGCGGCAGCAGTTCACACCAGCGATTGGCGACCCAGCCGCAGTCATCGAACCGCCAGGGCGGCTGCAGCGGCAGGGGCTGCGGCGGCACCTCGCCCGATTGCAGCTTCTGGATCAACTGGCGCAGCGCAGCGGCCGTGCCCTGCAGGTCGTCCGGCACGGGCACGGCCAGGTCGCTGTCGATGCGCACTACGTCGGCGACCCACAGTCCGTGCTTGAGCCGCTCGCGGCGCGTGATCCGAAAGCGCTGGGCGCCTGTGCAGTGAATCTGCATCAGCCCCGGCTGCGGGTTCTCCAGTCGCGTGATGGTGGCCAGCGTGCCGATATCGCAGAAGGCTTCGCTGACGCCCGGCAGGCGCACTTCGGCACCCTGGGTGAGGCAGACGACCCCAAATGGCGCGCCCGCCTTGTGGCATTTGCCGATCATGTCGAGGTAGCGCACCTCGAACACGCGAAGCGGCAGAAAACCGTCCGGGAACAGCACGGTGCCCAGCGGAAACAGGGGCAATGAGGAAAGGGCGAGGGGAGGCGGCATCGAATAAGGGCTTGCGACCGCTATCATCCCATGACCCGCCGGATTTCTGCGCCCATGCTCTACCAAATCATCTCCTTTCTGCTCGACGTCGCCGTTGGTCTGCTCGGCAGCGCTTGTCTGCTGCGCCTGTACATGCAGTACCAGCGTGTCCCCTTTGCCAATCCGGTGGGGCGTTTCGTGTTTGCGCTGACCGACTGGCTGGTGCTGCGGCTGCGGCGGATGGTGCCTGCGGCCGGGCGTTGGGATCTGGCCAGCTTGGCGGGCGCGTTCCTGCTGGTGCTCGCCCAATACATCGTGCTGTGGTTGCTGGGCGGCAGCGAGAGCGGGCTGGTTTACCTGCCCGTGCTCGCGGTGTTCGGCCTGGTCCGGTTGCTGATCTCGGGCCTCACGGGGCTGTTGATCGTCTATGCCGTGATGTCCTGGGTGCAGCCCGGCGCGCCGCTGTTCCATGTGATCGATCGCCTGTGCGAGCCGCTGCTGCGGGCGATCCGGCGCATCGTTCCGCTGGTCGGCGGCATTGACCTGTCGCCGCTGGTGCTGCTGGTTTTGCTGCAGGTGGCCTCCATGGTCTGGTGGTCGCTCCAGTCGGCCCTGCTGCACTGAAGCGGCCGCGCTTGCCAGGGGGCGGTCAGGCCACGGCGTCCGCCGACTGTCGCAGCAGCATGGCCAGCGTGGTCGCAACCGTCTTGCGCAGTTCGCGGCGGTCGCAGATGAAGTCAATGGCTCCTTTTTGCTGCAGGAACTCGGCGCGCTGGAAGCCTTCGGGCAGCGTCACGCGCACCGTGGATTCGATCACGCGCGGGCCCGCGAAGCCGATCAAGGCCTTGGGCTCGGCGATCACCACGTCGCCCACGAAGGCAAAGCCGGCGCTGACGCCGCCCATGGTCGGATCGGTCAGCACGCTGATATAGGGAAGGCCCTTTTTCGCGAGGCGGGTCAGCGCGGCATTCGTCTTGGCCATCTGCATCAGGCTCAGCAGGCCTTCCTGCATGCGCGCGCCACCGGTCGCGGTAAAGCACAGGAAAGGTACTTTTTGCTCGATCGCGGCATGCACCCCGCGCACGAAACGCTCGCCCACCACGCTGCCCATGCTGCCGCCCATGAAGTCGAATTCGAAGCAGGCCACCACGACACTGATGCTGTGCACCGCACCGCCCATGACCACCAGCGCATCGGTCTCGCCGGTGTTCTCCAGCGCCTCCTTCAGGCGTTCAGGGTATTTGCGGCTGTCCTTGAATTTGAGTGCATCGACCGGCAGGACCTCCTGGCCGATTTCGTAGCGGCCTTCGGGGTCGAGGAACACATCGAGCCGCGCGCGTGCGCCGATGCGGTGGTGGTGGCCGCAGCTCGGGCACACGTTCTGGTTTTGCTCCAGGTCGGTTTTGTACAGCACCGTCTCGCAACTCGGGCACTTGATCCACAGGCCTTCCGGCACGCTGCGGCGGTCCGCCGGGTCGGTCTGCTGGATTTTGGGGGGGAGAAGTTTTTCTAGCCAACTCATGTTCTGCTTCCTCGGTTGGGGGTTATGGCGGGTGCATTATGAATCCAGCGCCGCGCGAATCCCGCGCAGGAAGGCGCCGGCCACCTCGACCACCTGGTCCCGCGGCTGTTCGGCGATCAGCTGGATGATCCTGGTGCCAATGACCACGGCGTCGGCCACCTCGCCAATGGCTTTGGCGGTAGCGGCGTCGCGAATGCCGAAGCCCACGCCGACCGGCACGCTCACATGGCGGCGGATGCGCGGCAGCATGGTCTTCACGGCGTCAAGGTCGAGCGTGCCGGCTCCCGTCACGCCTTTTAGCGAGACGTAATAGACATAACCGCTGGCCAGCTGCGCGACTTGCGCCATGCGCGCATCGGTGCTGGTGGGGGCCAGCAAAAAGATCAGATCCATGCCGCGGGCCTTGAGCCGATCCGCAAAGTCCACGCACTCCTCGGGCGGGTAATCCACCACCAGCACGCCGTCCACCCCTGCCTGCGCGGCGTCGCGGATGAATGCACTTGGCTGATCGCCCCGACCGTGCTTCTGGTCATAACGCTCGATCGGGTTGGCATAGCCCATCAGCACGACCGGCGTGTGCGGGTCCCGCTGGCGGAATGTGCTCACCATCTCCAGCACCTGCGTCATGCCAATGCCCAAGGCCAGCGCCTGGTCGCCCGCCTTCTGGATCACCGGGCCATCGGCTGACGGGTCGCTGAACGGCACGCCCAGCTCGATCACGTCGGCGCCGGCGGCGACCATGCCGTGCATCAGTTCGGGCGTGATGTCGGCGAACGGAAAGCCGGCTGTGACGTAGGGGATCAGCGCCTTGCGGCCTTGCGCTTTGAGGGCGGCCAGCGTGCCCTGGATGCGGCTCATGCGGCCTCCTGCGGGCGGCCCTTGACGGCCAGCCCGCGCATCGAGGGGCGGTCGTAGAAATCGACGCCGGACAAATCGGCCACGGTGCCGATGTCCTTGTCGCCGCGCCCCGACAGATTCACCAGGATAGTCTGGTCCGGGCGCATGGTTTTCGCGAGTTTCATGGCGTG
>SCRU01000019.1 GCA_004323695.1 Burkholderiaceae bacterium | reverse complement strand
CAACAAGGCGCGCCTCATCAAGACCATCGAGAAACCCTACGGCCTGTTCTACGTGTGCGGCCCCACCGGCTCGGGCAAGACCACCACGCTGCACTCCGTCCTCAAGCACCTGAACACGCCAGAGACCAAGATCTGGACCGCCGAGGACCCGGTCGAGATCACGCAAAAGGGCCTGCGCCAGGTGCAGATCAACAAGAAGGCCGGTATCGACTTCGCGCTGGTCATGCGCGCCTTCCTGCGCGCCGACCCGGACATCATCATGGTCGGGGAGTCGCGCGACAAGGAGACGGTGTCCATGGGCGTGGAAGCCTCGCTCACCGGGCATCTGGTGTTCTCCACGCTGCACACCAACTCGGCGCCCGAGTCCATCACGCGCCTGCTCGACATGGGCATGGACCCGTTCAATTTTGCCGACGCACTGCTCGGCATCCTCGCGCAGCGTCTCGCGCGCAAGCTGTGCGACTGCAAGCAGGCGTATGAGCCCACATCGCAGGAGATCAGGGACTTCATCAAGGAATACTCTGACGAACTGCGCCATACCGCGGCCTGGAAGCTGGATCCCGGTGGCGAAGCGCAAAAACTGCTGGAAACCTGGACCGAGGAATATGGCCAGGGCGGCAAGCTGACCTTTTACCGTGCCGTCGGCTGCGACAAGTGCAACAAGAGCGGCTACAAGGGCCGCGTGGGCCTGCACGAACTGCTGGTCGCCGACGACACGTTGAAGCGGCTGGTGCAGGAGCGCGCCCGCGTGGCCGAAATCTTCGCCGCCGCCGTCGAAGCCGGCATGCGCACCCTGAAGATGGACGGCATGGAAAAGATCATGCTCGGCCTGACCGATCTCAAACAGGTGCGCTCGGTCTGCATCAAGTAGGGGCGATCCGGTGCCCCTCCGGCTTCACGGTTGCGACACGCGATCCGTGCGATGTAATTGGAGTCTGACGCTCATTTGAGATCGAAAGCCTTCCGCAATACAATGAATACGCGTATTCAAATGGAGACCAACATGGCGACTTCAATCCGGCTCGATGCCGCCATCGAGCAGCGGCTGGACTCCCTGGCGGCGCAGACGGGCCGCACCAAGGCGTATTACCTGCGCGAGTTGGTGGCGAATGGCCTGGACGATCTTGAGGATTACTATCTGGCCGCCGCCACGATGGAGCGCGTGCGCAAGGGCGAAGAAAAGGTCTATTCCGCTGAACAAGTAAGACAAGACCTTGGCCTGGACGATTGACTATACCGAGACAGCCGCCAGGCGCCTTCGCAAACTTGACCGGCAGATGGCACGTCGCATCGTCGATTTTCTGGACGGGCGCATCGTCGGGCAGGAAAATCCGCGCAGCACCGGCAAGGCGTTGACCGGCCCCATGCTGGGTGCATTCTGGCGCTACCGAGGCGGCGACTGTCGGATCATCTGTGACATTCAAGACGGCGCGCTTCTGATTCTGGTAGTTGAAATTGGCAACCGGCGCGACGTTTATTGCTGAGAGTAGCTTTAAGCCGTCAAAAATTGTCACCCCCACGCGCCGCCGCGCCAAAAAGCGTCGGCCCGGTGCCGCCAAAGCGTGAAAAGGTTCACGAAAAAGCGGGGTGCGCGCGCTGGCACGCAACCTGCTGTAACTCTTGCGCATTTCGGTTTCTTTTCGTTTCTACCAAGGAGTTTTTCATGAAGCGTTCCATGCACAAGGTTCAACAGGGTTTCACCCTGATCGAGTTGATGATCGTGATCGCGATCATCGGCATTTTGGCGGCCGTCGCGCTGCCGGCGTACCAGGACTACACGATTCGCGCGAAGGTGTCCGAGGTGATTCTGGCGGCAGATACCTGCAAGACTGCCGTCACAGAAGCCGCCCAGACCGCTAACGCTCTGCCGGCAGCAAACGGGTATGGCTGCGAGGTTACAGGCACTGCAGCGTCCCCTGTCAGCCAGTATGTTCTGAGCGTTAACACTGACGCTACTAATGCGGGTCAAATTGACGTGACTTCGACTGGCGTCTCTGGACTGAGTGGTGCGGCGAGCAAAGTCGTCACGTTGCGCCCTTATGCTGATACCGGCACGACCGCGATCACTGCCGGTTCGGGTATCGCAAAATGGGTTTGTGGCGCAACCGCAGACGGAACCACGATGCCAATCAAGTACCTGCCAAGTTCCTGCCACGGCTGATCGGTGCCACGTTGAAAGCAAAGGCAGCCTTCGGGCTGCCTTTTTCTTTTTATTAGCGCTCGCGCCTTCCAGCCATGATTGAATTCTTTACCGCCCTGACGACTGCCGCCTGGTTGGTACCCAACCATTACGTGCCCTGGCTTTCGGCCTGGAGCGACGCCGTGGCGATCGTCGCGCTGTTCGGGCTGCTGCCTTGCGCGGCGCTCGCGGCCCGCGCCGCAGGCCGCATCTCGTGGCGCCTGCCGGCCGTTGCGGTGCTGTGCTGGGCCGTGCTGCTGGGGCAACTCGCGAGCGGCAAGATCCTGTATGCGGGCGACGCGCTGATGGCCGCGCTGTACCTGGGCCTGTGGCTCGCCGCCGTGCTGGCCGGCGCCTGGCTGGCCGGCGCGTCCATCAAGGGCAGTACACGCCAGCAAATGGCCGGGAGCGGCGATGCGCTGGATGCCCTCGCGGCCGCCTGGCTGTTCGCGGCGATTGTTTCCGTCGGCATCGCACTGGTGCAGTGGACCGGCGCGATCCACCTGGGCATCTACGGTGCCGACCTGCCGCCCGGCGCGCGTCCTTTCGCCAACGTGGGCCAGCCGAACCACTTCTGCACGCTGTGCTTTCTGGGCCTGTGCGGCCTCTTGTGGCTGCAGCAGCGCCAGCGGGTGCGCGGCGCCGCCTTCTGGCTCGCCGCCGGCTTTCTGCTCTGGGGCATGGCCATGTCCCAGTCGCGCACCGGCTGGCTGCAGATCGCGCTGCTGGTGCTCTGGGGTCTGGCGCTGCATGCGCGCGCGGGGCTGTGCATCACACGCGCGCAGTTGCTTACGTTTGCTTCGCTCTTTGTAGCGGCAGTGCTGCTGTGGCCCTGGGCTTGCGACGTATTGATGCTGTCGCCGGGGCGCCCGCTGGCCGACCAGATGAGCGCCGGCGTGCGGCTGCCGTATTGGTGGGCCATGCTGGATGCCGTTGGGCGCCAGCCGCTGTGGGGTTACGGCTGGCAGCAGGTAGGCGCGGCGCAGCAGAACGTTGCGCTGGCGCACCCTGTTTTGGGCACGTATTTCGACCACAGCCACAACCTGGTGCTGGACCTGCTGCTGTGGAACGGCATCCCGCTGGGCGGCGTGATCATCGTGCTGCTGGTCTGGTGGTTCGCGGCGCACATCCGCGCCTGCCGCGACGCGCGCGCGGCCTGGCTGCTGGCGGCGGTGGGCGGGGTCGTCACGCACGCGATGCTCGAATACCCGCTGGATTACGCCTACTTTCTGATCCCGGTGGGGCTGGCCATGGGCGCCATCGAGGTGTTCGCGCCCACCGGCGCTCGCCTGCTGCGCGTGCCGCGCGGCGTGGCGCTGGGCCTGGCGCTGCTGCTGGCGGTGGTGTTTGCGGGCGTGGCGTCGGATTATGTGAAGGCAGAGCAGAACGACCGCATCCAGCGCTTCGAGCTGGCGCACATCGGCACCGACCGGGTCCATACGCCGGTGCCCAAGTTGCGCTTACTCACGCAGCTCGAAGCCTATTTGCAGATTGCGCATGCCGACCTCGCTCCCGGCATGAGCCCCGCGCAACTGGAGGCGCTGCGCCGGGCCGCCCTGCGCTGGGGCTATCCGGCCACGCTAGGCCGCTATGCGCTGGCGCTGGCGCTGAACGGCCAGCCCCAAGCCGCGGCGCGCGAGCTGCAGGTGCTGCGCAAAATCTGGGGCAACAAGGCCTACGCGTGGTCCCGGGCGCAGTTCGAAGCGCTCGCCGCGGGCAAGTACCCCCAACTGCGCGCGGTGAGTCTACCGTCAGGCGGTGGCCAGTAACATCCTGTTTTCATAGCTTAAAACCTATATCCCATAAGGGATAAAGGTCATTCTGACGGCTTATTTCGGGTCGGCGGCTGCGCGGGCACATAGGAACAACGGCCAAGCGTGCGGGACGATTCACGACCAGTGTCGGCTTGCGTTGGTTGCGCTGCTCAAGATGGTCTGAGCGGCGCCCAGCGTAGCGCTCGAATCGTTGTACGGTTGATCGGCGCTTATTGCGCCGGACGGCTATGCAGAGGTCGGAACTTTGGCGGTTAGCTCAATGCCGAGAGCTTTCATGACCGCCAGAGTCGTCTTCAGGGTGGGGTTGCCGTTCTCGCTGAAGGACCGGTAGAGCTGCTCGCGGGAAAGTCCGGTTTCGGAATAAACGGGGTCAGATTCCAATTAACCTGATCAGTCGTAATGGTAGCGGCATGCAATCAAGACCAGATCGGCCCCATCGACCCGATAGATCAGGCGATTGGCTTCGTCTATGCGGCGCGACCAGAACCCCGAGAGGTTTTCCCTGAGGGGCTCGGGTTTGCCGATACCCGCAAAGGGTTCGCGCAGGCAGTCCTGGATCAGGACGTTGATCCGCTTCAAGGTCTTGCGATCCTGGCCCTGCCAATACTGGTAGTCCTCCCAGGCGGCCAAGGTCCAGGTCACGCGGCTAGGCATTCGTCAGGCCGCGCGGAGTCAACTGGCCTTGGCGATATTGCTCGATGGAGCGGGCTAGATGGGCCGCGTTCGCAGGTGACTTGAGCAAATGGACCGTCTCCATCAGGCTGTTGAAGGTGTCGAGTGACATCACGACTGCATCGGGCGCATCGCGCCGGGCAATCACCGTGTAGTCGGCATCTTCGATGACGCGATTGATGACAGCCTTGAGGCTGTTGCGAGCTTCCGAGAAGTTGATGACTTGCATGGCGATTGATATGTACTATTTACTGTACTAGTCTAAGCGAAAGTGCCCTCAATTGCAAGATCGAGATCAATTGGGGGTCAGATTCCAATTAATCTTCATACCCCCCCGGATTCATCGCCTGCCAGCGCCAGGCGTCCTCGCACATGCGCGCGAGATCGTGCTCGGCCTGCCAGCCCAGCAGCTTGCGCGCCAGCGTGGTGTCGGCCCAGCACGCGGCGACGTCGCCGGGGCGGCGCGCCACGTGGCGGTGCGCGATGGGGTGCCCGGTGACGCGCGCGAAGGTGTCCACCAGCTGCTGTACGCTCACGCCCGTGCCGGTGCCCAGGTTCACGGTCAGCGACTTCTGTTCGCGCTCTAGGTAGCGCAGCGCCGCGAGGTGCCCGCGCGCCAGGTCCATTACGTGGATGTAGTCGCGCACGCCGGTGCCGTCCGGCGTGGGCCAGTCGTTGCCAAAGATGTTCAATGCGTCGCGCTGCCCCACCGCGACCTGCGTGATGTACGGCATCAGGTTGTTCGGCACGCCGCTGGGCGCCTCGCCGATCAGGCCGCTTTCGTGCGCGCCGACCGGGTTGAAGTAGCGCAGGATCGCGACCTGCCAGCGCGCATCGGCGTGCGTCAGTTCGCGCAGCAGGTCTTCGCACACGAGCTTGGTGCGCCCGTAGGGGTTGGTCGCGGTGAGTGGCGCAGTCTCGGGAATCGGCACCGAGGCCGGGTCGCCATACACGGTGGCCGACGAGCTGAACACCAGCCGGCGCACGCCCGCGCGTTCCATCGCCTGCAGCAGGCTGATGGTGCCGCCCACGTTGTGGTCGAAATAGCGCAGCGGCTGCGCCACCGATTCGCCCACGGCCTTGAGGCCGGCGAAGTGGATCACGCTGGCGATAGTCCGATGCTCGAAGAGGGCGTCCAGCGCCGCGCCGTCGCGCACGTCGGCCTGCACGAATTCGAAGGCGTCGCCGCACAGGCGGCGCAGGCGATCGAGCACGCGCGCGCTGCTGTTGCAGAGGTTGTCCACGAGCACGACCCGGTGCCCCGCTTCCATGAGCGTCACCGCGGTGTGCGAGCCGATGTAGCCGGCGCCGCCGGTGATGAGGATGGGCTGTGTCATGCGGGTCGTGCTTTCATGCATCAGGATCGGGTCGGGGCTGCAGCCGCGCTGCAAAGGTCTGCGGCGAGAGAACGCGCTGCGCGTTGCCGTGGTCCTGTTGCAGCCGCTGATCGCCGGTCACCAGGACGAGATCGGCGCGGGTGGCGAGCAGGTCCCAGAGAAACTGGTCGCCCGGATCCGGGGCCAGGGCAGTGGCGTCGCCGCTGGGGGCTAGCACGATGGCGTGCCGGGCCAGGCCTGTCAGGAGGGCATCCACCTCGGGCGCCGACAGTCCGTGGCGCCGGCGCAGCCTGGGCCGCAGCAGCACCGCGCGGTACTCCGCCAGCAGTGCTTCGGATACCACGAAGCGGAACGCCGCGGCCAGCATGCCATCGAGGATGCGCGCCACGGGGGAATCGGCGTGGCCCGTGAGCACGCCAGCCACCACGACGTTGGTGTCGATGATGGCGAATTCGCTCACGATGCGCGGCGCACCGCGCGCACCTCATCCTGCGCGAGGGCGAGCGCCTGATCGTCGGTCAGGCTGCTGCGCGCGCGCGCCCGGCGCACCAGATCGAGCGCCTGCTCGCGCGACTTGATGCCGTAGAAGTCGAGGCTTTCGTCCACCAGCTGGCCGATGGTCTTGTCGCGCTGCGCCGCGGCTTCCTTCAGGGCGCGGTAGCGGGAGTCCGAGAGCGTGATGGTCAGGCGGCTCATGTACAATCCTCGCATTGGTGTTAAAGCACCAATATGATAACACGCAGCCAGAGAGCGGCGTTCGATGCCACCATCCATCCCGATTTTTCTCCTGATCGCCCTGCCCTGGCTCAACCCGTTTGCGCCAGGGCCGTCGCCGGCCGTGGTGCCGCTGTTGTTCTCGTGGGCCTGCGCCGCCGGGCTGCTGGCGCTGTGCTGCCGTCTCACGAGCCGGGACTTTTGCACGCGCGTGGTCACCGCCGCGGCCTGGGCCTGGCTGGCCGCCGGCCTGCTCAGCGCCGCGATGGGCCTGGCGCAATACCTGGGCGCGGGCGCCCGCCTGCTGCCCTGGGTGAACCAGACGCCACTGGGCGAGGCGTTTGCGAATCTGCGCCAGCGCAACCAGTTCGCGACGCTGACGAACATCGCGCTGGCGGCCCTGCTCTGGCTGGTAGCGACCGGGCGTCCGGACGGCCGCCGCGCGGGGCTGGCGTGGATTGCAGCCGTGCTCCTGATGGCGGGCAATGCCGCGTCGTCCTCGCGCACGGGCCTGCTGGAGCTGTTGCTGCTGGGCGCGCTGGCGTGGCTGTGGGGCGGCTGGCGCGAGCAGGCGGCCCGCCGCGTGCTGCTGGCGGCGCTGCTCGGCTACGCGGTGGCGGCGCTGCTCCTGCCCTGGCTGGCCGGCTTCGGGTGGTTCGGCAACGACGCCTTCGCACGGCTGCGCGAAGGCGACCAGCTGTTGTGCGCGAGCCGCCTGACGCTGTGGTCCAACGTGCTGCAGCTGATCGCGCTGCACCCGTGGCGCGGCTGGGGCTGGGGCCAGCTGGCCTACGCGCAGTACATCACCCTGTTCGACGACCCGCACTTTTGCGCGATTCTGGACAATGCGCACAACCTGCCGCTGCATCTGGCAGTGACGCTCGGGGTTCCGGCGGCGCTGCTGCTGTGCGGGGGCTTTGCCTGGTGGGTCTGGCGCCAGCGGCCGTGGCGCGAGACGGACCCGATGCGCCGCATGGCGTGGTCGGTGCTGGCGGTGATCGCGCTGCACAGCCTGCTCGAATACCCGCTGTGGTATGGGCCGTTCCAGATCGCGGCCGTGCTGTGCCTGGCGTGGCTGTGGATGACTGCGCAACCACCAAAAAGTACCTCAAATAGGCCAAAAGCCCTCTCCAGTACTACTCAAACAGCTATTGTTTCGGTAGTTTTGCTGGTGCTGGCCGCGCTCGCGTATGCGGCCTGGGATTACCACCGCGTGAGCCAGATCTACCTCGTGCCCGAGCAGCGCGACGCCGCCTACCGCAGCGACACGCTGGCCAAGGTGAGCGACTCCTGGCTGTTTCGCAGCCCCGCGCGCTTTGCCGAACTCACCCTGACCGACCTGACGCCCGCGAATGCCGAGCGCCTGCGCGCGCTGGCGGAGCAACTGCTGCACTACTCGCCCGAGCCGCGCGTGATCGAAAAACTGATCGCGGCGGATGTGCTGCTGGGCCGGGACGACGATGCGCGCTTCCAGCTGGCGCGTTATCAGGCCGCGTTCCCGAAAGACTGCGCGCGCTGGACGGCGGACCACCCCGGCCTGCTGCAGCCGCTGCGGGCAGTGATGCCGTAGTTCATGTATTGATATATACCATGGTATATATTAAAATACCCGCACCGAGCCCAGGAGGCGCCATGCAAACTGCCAAAGTCTTCAAAACCGGCCGCAGCCAGGCGGTGCGGTTGCCGGCGGAATTCCGTTTTGACACCGACGAGGTCTTTATCCGCCGCGACCCGGTCACGCACGATGTGGTGCTGTCGCGCCGTCCCGCCGACTGGAGCGAGTTTTTTGCGCTGGCCGATGCGGCGGGGATTCCCGAAGACTTTCTGGCCGAGCGCGGCGACGCGGCCCCGCAAGTGCGCGAAGACCTTTGATGGCCGCGCCCACCGCATCCCTGCGCTGGATGCTCGACACCAACATGGTGAGCTACGCGCTCAAAGGCACTTATCCGGCAGTGCGTGCGCAGATGGCGCGCCGCCCGCCGGCCGCGCTGTGCATTTCGGCCGTCACCCAGTCCGAGTTGCTGTACGGCGTGGCGAAAAACCCGGCCGCCACCCGCATCAAGGGGGTGGTGGACGAATTTCTGCGCTGGGTGGAGGTGCTGGACTGGAGCGCCGGTGTGGCGGCCGTGCATGGCGCGCTGCGTGCCGATCTGGAACGCCGCGGCGTGGGACTGGGTGCTTTCGACTTGATGATCGCCGCCCATGCGCTGGCGTTGGACGCGGTGCTGGTCAGCAACGACCGCGCTTTTGCGCAGGTACCGGGCCTGAAGCTGGACAACTGGGCGGCGGGCGAAGACTGAGTCCGCAGGCTAGCGGCCTCACGGACTGACGAATCTGCCCGACTTGCCCCCATGCTTTTCCAGCACGCGCACGTCGGTCATCGTCATGCCGCGGTCCACGGCTTTCACCATGTCGTAGATGGTGAGCAGCGCGACCTGCACGGCGGTGAGTGCTTCCATTTCCACGCCGGTCGGGCCCACGGTTTCCACCGTCGCTGTGCAGGATACCGCTGAAACCCCCGCCAAATCTTGACTATGTGTCTCAAAATCAATAGCAACCCGGGTCAGCGCGAGCGGGTGGCACAGCGGGATCAGTTCGCTGGTTTTCTTCGCGGCCAGGATCGCGGCGATGCGCGCCACGCCCAGCACGTCGCCCTTCTTCGCGCTGCCGGTCTCGATCAGCGCGAGCGTTTCGGCGCGCATCGTGATGCGCCCGCCCGCCACCGCCACGCGGTGTGTCGCGGCCTTGGCGGCGACATCGACCATATGCGCCTGGCCGTGGGCGTCAAAGTGGGTCAGGGTGGCGCTGGCAGGTGGCTTGCGGGGGCTCATGGAAGGCGCTGGCTGCGTTGGCTAAACTGGGATTTCCTTCTTGCATCATACGGCCATGGCCCACCGCATCCATCGGTTCACGCGCGCGCTCGGCGCCGCCCTGCTCGCGGCGCCGCTGCTGTGCGCCCCCGCGCGCTCGTACGCGCAATTGCCGCAGTTGGGCGATGGCGGCGGTCTGAGCATCGGCGCCGAGCGGCGCATGGGCGAGCGGATCGCGCGCGAACTGTTCCAGGAGCCCGACTACATCGATGACCCGGTGCTGGCCGAATATGTGCAGGGCATCTGGAGCCGGCTGCTGGCCGCGGCGCGCGCGCTGGGCGAGTTGCCGCCCGAGATGGATCAGCGTTATGCGTGGCGCGTCATTCTCGGCAGCGACCCCGAGATCAACGCGTTCGCGCTGCCCGGCGGCTACGTAGGGCTGCAGCTCGGCCTCATCGACATCGTCGATTCGCCGGACGAGCTGGCCTCGGTGCTGGCGCACGAGCTCAGCCATGTCACGCAGCGCCACCTCTCGCGGCTCATGGCGCGCCAGAGCCGGCTCACGCCGGTGCTGATCGGCGCCATGCTGCTGGGCATGCTCGCGGCGAGCAAGAGCGCCGATCTGGGCGGCGCCGTGATCGCCGGCAGCCAGGCCGCGGCCGTGCAGGATCATCTGACTTTTTCGCGCGACATGGAGCGTGAGGCGGACCGCGTCGGCTACGGCGTGATGACGCGCGCCGGCTACTCGCCGCAGGCGTTCGCGGCGATGTTCGAGAAACTGCAGCAGGCCTCGCGCCTGAATGACGACGACGCGTATCCCTACCTGCGCACGCACCCGCTCACCAGCGAGCGCATCGCCGACATGCAGGCCCGCGCGCAGTTCAGCGTGGGGCCGCCGTTGCCCGCCCTGAGTCTGCGACAGGCCATGATCACGGCGCGCGCGCAGGTGCTCTCGCACCCCGGTGTGGACGCGCTGCGCGCCGCGGTAACCCGTGCGCGGGACGCCGGCGCCGCGATGGCACCGGCGCCGCGTGTGGGCGCGCTGTACGCGGGCGCGCTGGCCAGCATCAAGCAGCGCAATTTCACGCAGGCGCGCGAGCTGGTGGCGCGCCTGGACCCGCTGGTGGCGGGCGATGCGCAAGCCGCCCGGCTGGCGCAATTGCTGGCGGCCGAGCTGGCGTGGAGCGCGGGCGACGCGCCGCGCGTGCTGACGCTGCTGGCGCCCGACGCGCCGGGCCGCCCGGAGCTGGTGCTCACCAGCGAGGCGCTGATCCGCACCGGCCAGGCCGGGCCGGCGGCGCAGCGGCTGCAGGACTGGGTCGCGCTGCATCCGCGTGACGCCACGGCCTGGCAACTGCTGGCCGGCGCCTGCACCGCGCAGGGCGAGGTCCTGCGTTCGATCCGCGCCGAGGCCGAGGCACAGGTGGCCCTGCTCGACTACGCCGCCGCGGTGGACCGCTTCAAGGCGGCGCAGGACCTGGTGCGCCGGCGCACGCTCGCGGGCCAGCCGGTGGACCATATCGAGGCGTCCATCATTGACGCGCGGCTGCGTGACGTGCAGCTACTTCTAAAGGAACAGGCGCTGCAGGGCTGAGTCGATCAGCACGCCCAGCAGCGAATAGATGAGCGAGCCGATCAGCGCGGCGCCGAAGCCGGCCACGTGAAAGCCCGAGAGCAGGCCGGAGGCGGCCCAGAACATCAGCGCGTTGATCACGAACAGGAACAGCCCCAGCGTGACCAGCGTGACCGGCAGCGTGAGCACCACCAGCACCGGGCGCACGATGGTGTTGAGCAGGCCGATCACGAACGCCGCAATCAGCGCCGCTGCGAAGCTCTTGACCTGCACGCCGCTGTACAGGCCCGCCACCGCCAGCAGCGCGGCCGCGTGCAGCAGCCATTTGAGGAGGAGTTTCATGGCGCGCAGCATAGCATCGCGAGCACGAAAGGCCATCGGCCGCCGCGCCGGGCCGAAGCGTCATGCCTGGGCACATGCATCGCGCAGGCCCGGCGCAAGGCTACGCCAGCCGGTGCCTGCGCTGGTGCCACCAGCCCGCGCCCAGCACGCCGGCCACGGCCAGCGCGTGCGCGCCCCAGCGCGCCGCCATGGGGCCGGCCCCGGCGCCGCCGAACACCGGCTGCAGCAGCGGCTCGCCCACGATCATGTTGGCTGCGGTGAAGGCCAGCACCGCGCCCCCCGCCTGGATGATGAGGGGGAAGCGCTCCACCAGTTTCAGCACCAGGGTGCTGCCGAACACGACGATCGGCACGCTCACCAGCAGGCCGATCAGGACCAGCTCGAACGAGCCGCTGGCCGCGCCGGCCACGCCCAGCACGTTGTCCACGCCCATCAGCGCGTCGGCGACCACGATGGTGCGCATGGCGCCCCAGAAGGTGGCGGCGGCGGGCGCCCCCGGCGCGTGCGCGCGGTTGTCGGCCAGCAGGCGCCAGGCAATCCACAGCAGCGCCGCGCCGCCCAGCAGCAGCAGGCCGGGCAGCCTGAGCAGCCAGACCACGCCGACCGTCATCAGGGATCGCACCACGATGGCGCCCACCGTGCCCCAAGCGATCGCGCGGCGTTGCAGCGCCGGCGGCAGGCTGCGCGCGGCCAGCGCAATCATGATCGCGTTGTCGCCGGCCAGCACCAGGTCGATGAGCACGATGGCGAGCAGCGCCGACCACCACGCGGAAGAGAAGAATTCCATGGCAAAACCTGTCGTCCTGTCGTTTCAAAAACACTGGCCGGGCAACGGGTGGGGCCGGACGGGGACGGCCTTCGCGCTGCACCAGGCGTGCATGGCGAAGGTCTTGCTCGATCGAGGCGGCCTGCGCGGCCTCGATCCGGTGAACCGGAAGAACTGGTGGACAGTTCTTCGTGTTGACGACGCACCGATGCGGGAGCTACTCCCCTTCCAGATACGGATTGGAACACCGAACGCGGAGACCCTGCGTTTTTCAAGGCTTTGCCGTGCCAATCACCGGCGCGCCGATCGCCAGCGGGCCGCGGCGCTATCATGCAGACAGCGCCCGCTCCTCCCCATGGCCGGAATCCACATCACCGATATCGAAGCCGCCATCAACCATTGGCGCGACAGGGCGCCGTCGCCGGACGGCGTCACGCTGGGCCCCGAGCTGCGTGCGCTGGCCGAGGTGTATGCGCTGATGGTCTTCTACCGCGAGGACGAGGCCGACGAGGCGTCGTTCCCGCCGCGCGCGCTGGCCGCCTGGCGCGCCTGGTACGACAGCACCCCCGACACGCCCTGCATCGCGATCTGCTCCACCAGCCAGGGCGACGCCGTGTGCAAGGGCTGCGGGCGCACGTTTCACGAAGTGCAGCACTGGACCGACATGAGCCCGGCCCAAAAGCGCCAGGTGTGGCGCCGCATCACGCAGGAAAACACCGCGTGGCGCTTCAACCGCTATGCCGAGAGGGCGGCCGAGGGCGGGGTGCGACCGGCCGCTGGCGCGCCGGCCTGAGGCGCCCTGCTTCGCCATGCTGAAACTGGTGCAGGCCCCGAATATCGCGATTGCCACGTTGTGGGTCGACGTGCTGCGCCAGGCCGGCTTCGACGCCTCGATGCAGCGCTATTACCTGGGCGCGGGCGCCGGGGATCTGCCGCCGGATCAGTGCCTGCCGGAAGTCTGGCTGATGGACGCCGCGCAGGAGGCCGAGGCGCGCAGCCTGCTGCATGCGTTTCGGCATTTGCCGCAGCGGCGCTGGGTTTGTGTGTGCGGCGAGCTGGTGGAGGGCGGTTTCGAGCAGTGCTGGAACTGCGGCGTGGCGCGGCCGGTCTGACAGATCGTTTGCTATTAAAAGAATATCTAACTATTCAATTTCAATAAGGGCAATCGACCTTAAACGCTTCTATTTCCAGCGCAGGCACTCGACCTCGATGCTGTGCGCGCCGTCGCCCAGCGTCAGGCCGCCTTCCTGCACCGTGGCCTGCAACTGCATGCTGCGCTGCGCGAGCCGCGCCAGCGCCTGCGCGGCCGGCGCCGGCACGCGATAAACGCTCAGGTTCTGCGCCCGCGCGAGTTTGTTCTGCATCGTGCGCCACCAGATGTCGGCTGCAGAAGCGAAGCAGTACAGCACCACCTCGTCGGCCCTGCCGCAGGCGCGCAGCAGCGGCTTGTCCTCGGGCTGGCCCACCTCGATCCACAGGCGCGTGCGGCCCGTGAAGTCGCGCAGGAACACGTCGGGCTCGTCCGGGCTGGACAGGCCCGCGCCGAAGCCGAGCTGGCCGTCGCCGCCGCACAGGCGCTGCAGCTGGTGCGCCTGCAGCGCCAGCGCGACCAGCCGGATCATCATGCGCTCGTCGGTTTCGCTCGGATGGCGCGCCAGTGTCAGCGCATGGTCCGCGTAGTAGCCGTGGTCGATGTCGGCGATCTGCAGGGCCGCCTTGAAGATGGTGGATTTGAGGGCCATGCGGGCGCTACGCGAGCAAAGCTGAAATCGCTTGCTTCAAAGTCGGGAGGTCATGCAAAAGGGAGATGCGCTGTGGCTGCGTCACAGCGGCAAAGCCTCGGCCAGTACAGTGGCCTTGAAGGATTCGGGTAGCGCCCGTGAGGTCAGTACATCGACCTCGACGCCCAGGAGCTGGGACACTTCAAACTGGATGCCGCCAATGTCGAACATCGAGGTGTCCGAGGTCGGCTCGACAAGCAGGTCGAGATCGCTGCCCTCGCGATCATCGCCGCGCGCGACCGAGCCAAACACCTTGATCGCGCTGACGCGGTGGCGCAAGGCAATTTGATGGATTTGATCCCGATGCTTTTCGAGCAGGATGGAAGGTTTCATGAGGATATTGTCGTGCACAGCGAGCCTCGTCGTTCAAGTCCTTCATAATCGTGAGGCACAAGGGATGTGTCCATGGCGGTGCATTGAGTCCCGTTGTAGTTGACGTCCCGTCTTGAGGCTGCGGCTGGTACGCTTAAACTGGCCCGATGCGTTCAACCGTCGTGACTGAAGAAAAGGCGGGCCTGCCCGTTCTCACCTTTGCCTCCGCAGATGACTGGGGAAATTGGTTGGCACGGCAACCCAGCGCCGCAAAAGGGCTGTGGCTCAAGCTGGCCAGGAAAAGCGCGCAGGCAAAGAGCATCTCGCGCCAGCAGGCCATCGAAACGGCGCTCTGCCATGGCTGGATCGATGGCCAACTCGACAGGTACGACGAAGCCTGGTGGTTGGTTCGATTCACGCCGCGCTCACCCAAAAGCCGATGGTCCGAAATCAACCGCAGCGCGGCGCTGAGACTGCTCGCGCAAGGTCGCATGCGGCCCGCCGGCCAGGCCCAGATCGACGCAGCCAAGGCGGACGGTCGGTGGGACGCCGCGTACGCGCCCCAAAGCAAGGCGACCGTCCCCGCGGATTTGCAGTCGGCGCTGGATGCATCCCCTGCTGCGAAGCACTTGTTTGTGCAGCTCAATGGCGCCAATCGCTATGCCATTCTGTACCGGGTGCATGATGCCAAAACCGCTAAAACGCGTGCGCAGCGCATCGAGAAATTCGTCGCCATGCTCGAACTCGGGGAAGTGATTCATCCGGCCAAGGCAGGAAGCAAGGCGTCGGGCTAGATCAGATCCCGGGCGTATTCAGGAATATCGCGACCGTATGGTTCGGATGCGTGCCTTGAAACGAACTTTGCGACAGCACGGAGCTCATCTCGTCGGCCGCATGTACCAACACCCCTGCCGGGTTGCCGACATGTACCGATTCAAACCCGCCGCGCCAGTTCGGCCGCCTTGCCGATGTAGCTCGCGGGCGTGAGCGCGAGCAGACGCTCCTTCTCGGCGTCGGGAATCGCGAGCGAGCGGATCAGGCCGCGCAGCGCCTCGGCCGTGACGGTTTTCCCGCGTGTGACGTCCTTGAGCTTTTCGTAGGCACCCTGCACGCCGTAGCGGCGCATCACGGTCTGGATCGGCTCGGCCAGCACTTCCCAGGAACGGTCCAGGTCGGCGGCCAGCGCCTCGGCGTTGATCTCCAGCTTGTTCAGCCCCGCCAGCAGCGAGGCCCAGGCCAGCACGGCATAGCCCAGCGCCACACCCATGTTGCGCAGCACGGTGGAGTCGGTCAGGTCGCGCTGCCAGCGGCTGATCGGCAGCTTCTCGCTCAGGTGTTTCAGCAGCGCGTTGGCCAGGCCCAGATTGCCTTCGGCATTCTCGAAATCGATCGGATTGACCTTGTGCGGCATGGTGGACGAGCCGATTTCGCCGTCTTTGAGGCGCTGGCGGAAGTAACCCAGGCTGACATAGCCCCAAATATCGCGGCTCAGGTCGATCAGGATCGTGTTGGCGCGCGCCAGCGCGTCGAACAGCTCGGCCATGTAGTCGTGCGGCTCGATCTGGATGCTGTAGGGCTGGAACGTGAGCCCGAGCCCGAGCGGCGCAGGCGTTTCCACCACCTTGCGCGCAAAGGCTTCCCAGTCGAACTCGGGCCAGGCCGCCAAGTGCGCGTTGTAGTTGCCGACCGCGCCGTTCATCTTGCCCAGCAGCCGGATGGCGGCGATCTTCTCGCGCGCGGCGGCCAGCCGCACCGCCACGTTGGCGATCTCCTTGCCCACCGTGGTCGGGCTCGCGGTCTGGCCGTGCGTGCGGCTCAGCATGGCGACCTCGGCATGCGCATGCGCCATCGCGCGCAACTTGGCGAGCAGCGCGTCCAGCGCCGGCAGGATCGCCTGCTCGCGCGCGGCCTTGAGCTGCAGCGCATGACTGGTGTTGTTGATGTCCTCGCTGGTGCAGGCAAAGTGCACGAACTCGCTGATCGCGATCAGCTCCGGCCGCGCCTCGAATTTCGACTTGATCCAGTATTCCACCGCCTTCACGTCGTGGTTGGTGGTCTTCTCGATCTCTTTCACGGCGCCCGCATCGGCCTCCGAAAAGTTCTTCACCAAACCAAGCAAGTAAGTACGGGCTCCGGGGCTGAGCGGCTTGAATTCTGCAAAGCCGGCGTCGCTCAACGCGATCAGCCAGGCGACTTCCACCTGCACGCGCCGGTGCATGTAGCCCTGCTCGCTCATCAGCGGACGCAGTTGCGAGAGCTTGCCGGCGTAGCGGCCGTCCAGCGGCGACAGCGCCGAGAGGGTGGAAAAAGTCATGTTGCAATTGTAGTAGTGTCGGTTGCGCGCCACGGTCTGCGCCGGACGCGGTCACGGTGCCAATTTCGCCGGGGCGAATCGATAGAATCGGGCGTGCCAGCGTGCCATTCCCGCAGCGAACCAGCGACCCAACCAACATGCCCATGAAACTGATCGGTGCCATCACCAGCCCCTACGTGCGCAAGGTGCGCATCATGATGGTGGAAAAAAAGCTCGACTACCAGTTCAGCACGGAAGACGTGTGGGCGGCGGATACCGCGATCGGCACCTCGAATCCGCTCGGCAAGGTGCCCTGCCTCGTGCTCGAAGGCGGCGAGGCGGTATTCGATTCGCGCGTGATCGTGGAGTACCTCGATACGCTGTCGCCCGTGGGCAAGATGATTCCCGCGGCCGGGCGCGAGCGCGCCGAAGTCAAGACCTGGGAGGCACTGGCCGACGGCCTGCTGGACGCCGCGATCCTGGCGCGACTCGAGTCCACCTGGCCCGGACGCGCGGACGGGCAGCGCAGCCCGGCGTGGACCGATCGCCAGCTCGGCAAGGTGCAGGCGTGCCTCAAGGCGATCAGCCAGGGGCTGGGCGACAAGCCGTATTGCAGCGGCATCCACCTGAGCCTGTCCGACATCGCGGTGGGCTGCGCGCTCGGCTATCTGGATTTCCGTTTTCCGCAGATCGGCTGGCGCGCCGAGTATCCGAATCTGGCCAAGCTGCAGGAGAAACTGATGCTGCGCCAGAGCTTCATCGACACCCAGCCCGCCTGAGCCGCGGCATCCGACGCCCGGCCCCGGTCAGCTGTTCGCGCGCCGCTTGAGCCAGCGCATCAGCGCGCCCAGCAACGGCAGCTTCTCATACAGTTCCTCGGCCGCGTCCCAGTAGTCCCGGTGGTCCCGGATGCGTCCATCAGCGGCCAGCAGCAGGTGCGAGCCGCCGCGTATCGTCTGCTGTGCGCCTGCTCGCAGGCGCCGCAGGCGAAACCTGAAATCCCAGGTCATGAAGCACTGGTCGCCATCGACCAGGCAGTCCTTCACCACGAAGCGCGGCTGCTCCAGCGCCTGGTACATGTGGTGGAACACGCCGCGCACCGCGGCCAGTCCCTGCACTTCGTTGAACGGATCCTTGAAGCGGGCGTCTGGCGTGTAGAACGCATCGAGCCGATCCAGGCTGGCGGGCGTGAGGGTTTCAAAGAAAACACCAATGCGCTGCGCCGCCGCCCGGGCCGACTCCGCGGTCAGGGCTGGTGCGGCCGTGTTGCTGGAGCCAGTGGCGTTCATGGTCGTGCAGCTTACTGCCCCCGCGCGGCCTACAGCGCGGTCACCTTGCGCACCGTCGCAAAGTAGGCGCCATAGGGCAGCAGGCGCAGGGCCTTCATCCAGCGCGTGAAGCGTTTCGGGAAATCGATCTCGAAGCGGCCGAGCCGCCAGCCGCGCAAAATTTCCCGGGCCGCCTGTTCCGGTGTGATCAGCGCCGGCATTCGAAAGCCGTTGCGCGCCGTGAGCGGGGTCTCGACGAAGCCGGGGCAGATCAGGCTCACGCCAACGCCGCTGTCCTGCAGATCCATGTAAAGCGTCTCGGCCAGGTTGATCAGCGCGGCCTTGGTCGGTCCGTACGCCAGGCTTTTCGGCAGGCCGCCATAGCCGGCCACGCTGCTGATCAGGCTGATGTGGCCTGCCCTGCGCGCGAGGAAGCCGGGCAGCACCGCGTCCAGCACCTGCAGCGCGCCCACATAGTTCACCTGGTTATGCCGCAGCATCTGCGCCAGGTCGAACCCGGTGCCGCGCAGTTCCCTGTAATAGCCCGCGCAGTACAGCACCAGATCCAGCGGCGCGCTGGCGAGCACGCGCTGCGCCGCGGCGTGCACGGCGGCGCCATCGGTCACGTCCAGCGCCAGCGCCTGTGCGCCGGGGTGGGCCGCGGCGAAGTCGTCCAGGGCCTGCGCGTTGCGCGCGGACACGAACACCCGCGCGCCTTGCGCGTGCAGCGCGCGGGCTGTGGCCAGGCCGATGCCGCTGGAGGCGCCGACCAGCCAGACGCTGCGCCCTTGCCAGGAGGTGATGGGAAGATTGCAGGGCATGTGAAAAAAGAAAACTATGAAATCAGGAGCAAATTAAGGTTGCAAACATTGGGGCTCAGGCCGATTTGATGTTGAAACAAGATGCCGTTCAGCGTTTCATGAACGACAGCGTGACCTCGCCCAGCGTGACCCCGAACTTGCTCATCTGTGTCTTGTTCAGCATCACCTTGTCGGTCATCAGGTACATCCAGTCGTCCATCTGCACATTGATCACATGTCCCTCCACGGGCTGTTCGAGCGTGTAATGCCAGTGGAACGCGTTGCCGCTTTCACGGCCGACGGCCTGCCCCAACACGTCGCCAGCGGTACCGATGTAGCGTCCGTCCGGACCGCGATGCAGGGTCCAGACGCGCTCGCTGGTGGTGCCGTCGGAGTAGGTGAAGTGTTCATTCAGCACGCCCGTCTCGGCGCCGGGGGGCCCTTGCCAGTGGCAATCCACCACGACGGTAAAGCGCTTGACCACCTTGCCCGAGCGGTTGGTGAACAGGCCGTAGGCATCGATCGTGCCGTTGAAGTACTGGCGCAGGTCCAGCACCGGCTTCTGCGTTGCGTAATCGGTGACTTGCGGGCCCGCGCAACCGGTCAGAAGGGCCACCGACAGCACCAGCAGGGACAGTGCGCCGGCGCAGCGGTAGTTCAGAAATCTCATGGCTGGAACCTTTCGGGTTGCTGGATGATGAATCGGTACAGGGCGAACGCGGCGGCGGCCTTGAGCACGCAGGGCAGCACGCAATAGGCCGTGGTGAGCGCCGTGAGCGCGCCTGCGCTTCGCACGCCCGGCGCATAGCCGAACAGCGCCAGAAGCGGCAGCGCCAGACCGGCCGCGAGCGCCAGATTCAGCTTGGTCGCAAAGTTCCACCAGCCGAAGTACGCCCCTTCCGCCTGGCCGAGGTGGCCGTTGGCCTGAATCAGGCCGGCCAGCAGGGCGCCCGGCAGCGCCAGATCGGTGCCCAGCGCCAGGCCCGACAGCGCGCACACCAGCGCGAAGGCGAAGGTCTGGCCGACGCCCAGGCTCGCGGCCCAGGCAAACACCGCAATGGCGAGCAGCATGCCGGCCAGCCAGGTGCCGGCCAGCCCGAGGCGCTTGACCAGCGCCAGCCATCCGGGCATGGACAGTGCGGCGCAGACGAAGTAGCCGCCCAGAAACAGCGGCTCCATGCCTTGCGGCGCCTGCAACCGGTCCTGGATGAAGAACAGCACCAGCGTGGCCGGCACGGCGCTGGCAATGCCGTTGAGCATGAAGACGGCCAGCAGTTCGCGAAAGGCCGCCTGCCTGAGCGGCATCCACAGCGCGCCGGGCCGGTGCCGCGCATCCGCTGCCGCCGCGCCGCGCTGCGGCAGCGGGCGCGGCGCGCGCGCCCAGGTGATCCAGCCGGCGCCCAGCGCAATGCAAAAGAGCGCCACCGTGGCATGCAGGCCGAACGCCACGGGTGTGATCGATGCGAGCACCACGCCCACCAGGCCCAGGCCTTCGCGCCAGGCCACGATGCGGCTGCGCTGGGCCTCGTTGCCGCCCAGCATCGAGCCCCAGGACTGGTACGAGACGGAAAGCGCGCTGTAGGCCGCGTAGGTCAGCACCAGCATCGCAGCGGCCCAGGCGGCCAGCGTCGCGGGCCGGGACACCGGCGGGAAAAACAGCAGCGCAAAGCCCGCCGCGAGCGCCAGCGCGGCCAGCGCGCCAAGCTGCAGGACGGCCCTGGGCGAGCGCGCGAACAGGTGGTCGCTGAGCCGGCCCAGCAACGGGTCGGTGATCGCATCGAACAGCCGGGCGCCGAGCAGGATGGCGCCCAGCAGGGCCAGCGGCATGCCGAACGCGCGCGCATAGTAGTTCGGCAAAATCACGTACAGCGGCAGCGCCACGAACGCCAGCGGCAAGCCGAGCAGTCCGTAGGCCAGCGCATGGCGCGGCGCGAACGCATTCGCGGCCACATCGGGGCAGGCGGGCGGGGCGGGCGGCGTCGGCTGCAGCCTCACGATCCCGCTCCCTGGAGGAGGGCGCTGCGCAGTGCCGGCTCGGAGGTGTTGGGCGAGAGCCAGATGCCGAAGAACAGCCGGGCGAATTCGGCGTCCCGGATCTCGCCGTGGGCCTGGCCATTTACCCAGAACGCCACGCCCTGACCCGGCCGGTAAACGCCCAGCACGCGATCGCCGCGCTGCACATCGGGCACGACCCGGAGCAGATCCGCGGTCCAGCGCGCCGCCTGCGCCGGGTCGATGGCCGCGTTGCGGCGCATCTCCTTGATCGACCGGGCGGCGTTGTCGCTGCTCTTGAATGCATGCAGATAGGTCAGCTGCAGCGCCAGCGGCGAGTCGGCATAGTGCGCCGCGTCGAAGCCGGCCGGCGCCCACAGGCGCGCGTCGTACACCGCATAGCCCCAGACGCTCAGATGGGCCTGGCCCATCAGCCGCGCGCCCGGCAGCGCGGCGGCCAGCACCGCCGGTTCGGTTGCGCGAGCGAGGGGCGCGGCCGCCAGCGCGGCCACTGCAAGCACGGGCCACGCGCCAGGTTGCCCGTGCTTCACGGCTTGCGCAACGTGAACTGCATCACGTCGACGTTGCCCACGGTAAAGGCGGCCTCGCAACTGCACAAGTAAAACTCCCAGGTGCGCAGGAATTTTTCATCGAAACCCAGCGCCAGCACCTGCTGGCGCGCGCGCAGGAATTTGTCGCGCCAGCGCCGCAGTGTCTCGGCGTAGTCGGCGCCGAAGTTGAATTCATCCACCACTTCGAGCCCGGCCGCCGCAGCAGCGCGACGGAACTCGCGCGGACAGGGCAGGCAGCCGCCCGGGAAGATGTACTGCTGGATGAAGTCGGTCGATGCGATGTAGCGCTCGAACAGGTCGTCGTCGATCACGATGCTCTGCACGCAGGCGCGCCCGCCCGGCTTGAGCAGGCGGTGCAGGCTCTCGAAGTAGATGGGCCAGTACTCGCGCCCGACTGCCTCGACCATTTCGATCGAGCAGATCGCGTCGAACGGCGCCTCGTCGTCGGTCACGCCGATGTCGCGATAGTCCTGCAGGCGCAACTGGGCCTGCACCCCGTGCCGCTGCAGCCGCTGCCCGGCGAAGGCGAGTTGTTCGGTGGACAGGGTCACGCCCGTCACGCCGGCCTGGAATTCGGTGCCGGCCATCTCGGCCAGCGCACCCCAGCCGCAGCCGATCTCCAGCACCCGGTCGCCGGCTTGCACGCCCGCCATGCGCAGCGTGCGGCGCACCTTGGCGTCCTGTGCCTGGCGCAGCGGCTGGTCCGGGTTGCCATTGAACCAGGCCGACGAATAGTTCATGCTGTCGTCCAGCCAGAGTTCGTAGAACGCGTTCCCCAGGTCGTAGTGGGCATGGATGTTTTTCCGGCTGTTGTGCCGCGTGTTGCGGTGCAGCAGGTGTTTGGCCCGGTATAGCAGCCGCCCGACCCAGCTGCCGTAGATCACGTCCTCGACGTCAGCCCGGTTGCGCAGCAGCATGCCCAGCAGCGTGACCATGTCGGGCGTGCTCCAGTCGCCTGCGATGTAGCTCTCGGCAAAGCCGATATCGCCGGATCGCAGGGCTGCCGCGCACGCTCTCCAGTTGTGCAGGCGAAGCGTGGCGACGGGATGCGCGTTGGCGCGCGCGCCGAACTGCCGTGTCGAGCCGTCTGGCAGTTGCACGTTCAGGGTGCCGTGGCGCAGCCGCTCCAGCAGTTTCAGGACGGTGCGGGCGGCGGCCGGCGCGCCGGCGGGCATGGACAGGGGGGAGATGGTACTGGTGTTCATGTCAAAGGCAGGGGATGGGCTTAGCGGGTGACGGACGCGCCGGGAGCGGGCGGCTTGTGCAGAAACTGCACTCGCTTGAGCCACAGGCGCAGCGCGTGCCAGTGAATTCGCGCGATCAGCGCGAACGTCATGGCCGGATAGCGCCACAGCGCGCGGCGCATGGCGGGGGGCGTGAGCGGCTCCAGCGTGCCGCTTACGCTGGTCAGCAGCAGCGGCCCGCTGGCGTCGTCGTAGTCCACGCGCGCCACGGTTGTTTGCACGCCGGCGCGGTCTGTGCGCAAAAAGCGAAAGCGGTAGCGCCCTTCGACGCCGCAAAACGGCGACACATGAAAGACCTTGGCGGCCTGCAGTTCCACACCGTAGGCCGGCGCGTCCAGCAGATAGCAGTGGCGCTCGCCGAAGGTGTTGTTGACCTCGACCAGGATCGCGCGCAGGCGCCCGTCCACGCGGTGGCAGTACCAGAAGCTGACCGGCTTGAAGGTGTAGCCCAGCACGCGCGGATAGCAGTGCAGCCAGACTTCGCCGCGCGCATCGTGCACGCCCTCGCGCGCAAGCAGCTCGTCCAGCCAGCGCAGCGCGCCGCCTTGCGCGGGGCCGCGCCCGTCGCCGTGGTCGCCGTCGTAAAAACTCAGGGCGGCGCGCCGGTTCCAGGCCAGCAGGCCGCAGCCGCCGCGTGCCATGCTGCGCATCGGCAGCATCAGGAAATAGGTGGGATAGGCGAACGCATGCGCTTTCGGGCGCAGGCGCGTGTGCCGCACCTGACCGAAGCCGATCAGGGGCTGGGCGGCTTCCCCGAACGCGGCCGCGCTGGTCATGGTGTCCCTCCCGCCATGCCCTGCCGGGCCTGCAGCAGCAACTGGCGCGCCACGCCCAGGCCGGCTTTCAGGCCGTCCTCGTGAAACCCGTAGCCCATCCAGGCGCCGCAGTAGTAGGTGTGCCGCTGCCCCTGCAGCGCGGGCAGGTCGGCCTGCGCCCGGATGGCCGCCAGGTCGAACACCGGATGCGCGTAGTCGAATTCA
Source organism: Burkholderiaceae bacterium (assembly GCA_004323695.1). Classification (GTDB taxonomy): domain Bacteria; phylum Pseudomonadota; class Gammaproteobacteria; order Burkholderiales; family Burkholderiaceae_C; genus Rhodoferax_A. The sequence goes on along the minus strand of SCRU01000019.1, from coordinate 39,308 downwards.
CCCATCACCTGGTTACGCGCCATCTCGCGCTGCGGATTCAGCGACACCAGCACCGGCTGCGTGAACGGCAGCGGCTGCAGCCGGTTGATCAGGTAGTGCAGGCAGACCGGCGCGGCGCCGGGGCCGGCCGCCCGCTCGTAGTTCCAGGCGGCCCAGGCGGCGCGGTTGCGCGGCAGCACGGTGGCGTCGGTGTGCAGCACGGCGCGGTTCGACTGGTAGCGGATCGCACCCAGCGCGGCGCGCTCGGCGGGTGAGGCGTCGCGCAACAGCGCCAGCGACTGGTCCGCGTGCGCGGCCAGCACCACCTTGTCGAAGCGCTCGGCCAGCGGCTGCCCGCCGGCGTCGGTGATGATGCGAACGCCGGCCTCGTCGCGCTCGATCAGCCGCACCGGCGTGTTCAGGCGCTTGTCGCCAATGGCGCCCACGATTTTTTCGACATACTGGCGCGCGCCGCCGGCCACGGTCCACCACTGCGGCCGGTCGCGCACCTGGAGCAGGCCGTGGTTGTGGCAAAAGCGCACCATGGTGGCGACCGGGAACTGCAGCATCTGGTCCGGCGGGCAACTCCAGATGCAGCCGATCATCGGCAGGAAATACCAGTCGCAAAATTCGGCGCTGAAGCGGTGCTCGCGCAGGAACGCCGCCAGCGGCTGCAGCAACTCGGCGTCCTGCCCGCGGGTGGCGAGGCGCGTGGCCAGCCGGTTGAAGCGCAGCAGGTCGCGCAACATCGTCAGAAAGCGCCGGTCCAGCAGGTTGCCGCGCTGCGCGAACACCGTGTTCAGGCTGGAGCCGCTCCATTCCAGCGGCTGGCCGCGCCGCGCATTCGGCACCTGCACCGAGAACGACATGTCCGAGCGTGCGGTTGGCACGCCCAGCTCGGCCAGCAGGTTGATCAGGTTCGGATACGTGCGCTCGTTGAATACCAGAAAGCCGGTGTCGATGCCGTGCGTGACCGGGCCGTGCGCGGTGGCCAGCGTGACGTCCACCGTATGGGTGTGGCCGCCGAAGTAGTCGCCGGCCTCGAACAGCGTGATGTCGGCGCGGCCCCGCAGCGTATGCGCCACGGCCAGTCCCGCGATGCCCGAGCCGACGATGGCCAGCTTCATGCGGGCCACCGTGGCCGCGCGCCATCCGAATTAAAAATGCTGCGAAACGCCCCCAGGCGAAGGAGAGAGTGAGGGAGGAGGAGAAGCGCCTCGGGGGGAACAGCCGGGCTCAGGGAGCCAGGCAGGTTTCGCAGCACAAAACCAGTCGACCCGCGTACGGGCCATTTGCGTGTATGGACACCGGGGCCCGCGAAAGAGTTCCGTGCGAGGCGAAGCGCTCGCGCGTAAAGAAAAATGAATACGCTGAATGGACGCATGAGGATTATTATAGACTATAAAGTCACTAATAATACCAATTAGTTTTCATCGGAAAATCTGGTGCAAAAATGCGGGGCGCCTGCCTGCGAAGTGCCGCCAGCGCTTTATCCGGAGTCTGCGGAGACTCCGTGAATCAACACAAAATGAGGCGAACGCCCTTTTGTGACATGGAAATATTGCTATATCTCTAATAGCATAACCGGCAGTGCCGGTTCAACCTGCGGCGTGTTCAGCCGAACACCGCGCGCCACAGTGCCAGCACCGCGTCCCGCTCGGCGGCCAGCGCGCCGGGGCTGACCTGGGTCGGCTCTTCGTTCAGCCGCGCGCGGTGCTGCACCCGGCGCAGTTCGCGGTAGGCCGCAGCCCTGGGCACGCTGTATCAGCGCGATGTTGCCCACGTTCGGGCGCAGTTCGGGGTGCCGGTGGGACTGCGACAGCACCAGAAACTGCACGGCGAATTCGGCATCCACCATGCCGCCGGTGCTGTGTTTGACGTCGAAGCGCTCGCCTTTCACGGGCCGGGCGGCGCGCACCTTGTCGCGCATCGCCACGATCTCCGTGCGCAGCGCGGCGGCATCGCGCGGCGCCGTGATGACGGCCTCGCGCACCGCGTCGAAGCGCGCCTGCATCGGATCGGGGCCCATGACGAATCGGGCCCGTGTCATGGCCTGGTGCTCCCAGGTCCAGGCGGTATTGCTGCCGCGCTGCTGCTGGTAGTTGGCGTAGGCCTCGAAGCTGGTAACGAGCAGGCCCGAGTTGCCGTTCGGGCGCAGCGCGGTGTCGATCTCGAACAGGTCGCCCTCGCCGGTCTTCACGCTGAGCCAGTTGATCAGCTTGCGCACCAGCGCGGCGTAGGCTTCCGGGGCGCGTTCGTCCGCGTCCTCATAGACGAACACGATGTCCAGGTCGCTGCCGTAACCCAGCTCCTTGCCGCCGAGCTTGCCGTAGCCGATGACGGCGAACAGCGGCTCCTCGCGGTGCCGGTTTCTCAGGCGCTGCCAGCACCAGCGCGTGGTGACGCGCAGCACGCTGTCGGCCAGCGCGCTCAGGTCGTCGGCCACCTGCTCGACCGTGATGCGACCCTCCACGTCGCGCGCCAGCGTGCGGAACACCTCGGCATGATGCGCGCGGCGCAGCAGATTCAGCAGCGACTCGTCGTCGTCCTCCCTGGTGCGCGCCAGCGCGGCGCGGCGCCGCTCGAGCTCGTGCTCGAATTCGGCGGGCGCGAAGCGCTCGTTCAGCATGGTGCCGTTGGCCAGCTCGTCGATCACGCCGGGGTGTTGCACCAGATAGCGCGCCGGCCAGCGCGCGGCGCCCAGCAGATGCAGCAGCCGCTCGTGCACGGCGGGGCGCTCCAGCAGCAGCGCCAGGTAGCTCTCGCGGCGCAGCAGCGGTTCGATCCAGTCGGCCAGCCGCAGGGCCCCCTCTTCATTCACGCCGCCCTGCGCAAGCCACTGCGTGGTGCGTTCCAGCAGGCGCAGCAGGCGCGCGCGCGACTCTTCGCGCAGCGCCAGCACCCGCGGATTTTCCTGCCACTGGCGAATGCGCTCGCGAAAGCGCTCGGGCATTTGCGCGAGCAGTTCTTCCAGCTCGGGCGTGGCCGCCTTCGCGCCGCAGCCGCGACAGGTGCGTTCGCCGGCGCCGCCCAGCAAGGTATCGAACTCATGCGCGACCAGTTCGCGGTGCGCGTTCAGATCGGCCAGGAACGGATGCGCATCGGCATAGCCCAGCGTGCGCGCGATCCAGGCCAGGTCGTCGTCGCTGGTCGGCAGCACGTGTGTCTGCTGGTCGTCCAGGTACTGGATGCGATGCTCCACGCGGCGCAGGAACTCGTAGGCGCCGGACAGCGCGTCGGCGGTGGCCTGCGGCATCAGCCCCGCGTGCGCCACGCGCTGCAGCGCGTCCAGCGTGGGGCGCGTGCGCAGTTCGGGAAACTGGCCGCCGCGCACCACCTGCAGCAGTTGCACGATGAACTCGATCTCGCGGATGCCGCCGCGCGACAGCTTCACGTCGTTCGCGCGCTCGGGCCGTCCGGCGCTGCGCTTGGCCGCATGGTCACGAATCTGCCGGTGCAGCAGGCGCAGCGCGTCGAACACGTTGTAGTCCAGGTAGCGGCGGAACACGAAGGGCAGCACCACGCCGCTCAGCGCCTGCGCGGATCGGTTCTCGATGGCCGATAGCGGCGCGACCACGCGGCTCTTGAGCCAGGCAAAACGCTCCCACTCGCGTCCCTGCGCCTGCAGATAGTCCTCCAGCGCGCCCAGCGAGACTGCCGCCGGGCCGGAGTTGCCATGCGGGCGCAGCGCCAGGTCCACCCGGAACACGAAGCCGTGTTCGGTGGTTTCGCCGATCAGGCCGTAGATGCGCTTCACCGCCTTGGCGAAATATTCGTGGTTCGAGATGCGGTTGCGGCCCTGCTCCACGCCGGCGCTGTCGCCATCGTGGTCGTACACGTAGATCAGGTCGATGTCGCTGGACACGTTGAGCTCGCGCGCCCCCAGCTTGCCCATGCCCACGACCCACATCTGGGCGCGTCCGCCATCCGGCGCCAGCGGCGCGCCGTGGCGCTCGTCCAGTTCCGCAAAGGCCTGGATGCATGCGGCATCGAGCGCCACCTCGGCCAGCTCGGTCACGGCCCGGGTCACCAGATCCAGCGCCGCCTGCCGGTCGCAGTCCAGCGTGATCAGGCGCTCCAGCACCAGTTGGCGCAGCACGCGCAGCGCAGCGCCGCACTCCAGGCCCTGGGCGCGCAGGGCCGCCAGCGTCTCGTGCAGCCCCGCGCGTGCCGGTGCGCCAGGCGCCAGCAGGGACAATTGCGCCGCATAGCGCCGCTGCAGACGCTGCAGCAGGCGCGAGTGCGACGACAGCGGCGCGCCGGCGCCGGTTCCGGCGTTTAACAAAACTTCACGCTCGGGCGCAGAACCCACGGCGCTGGCGCGGGTCATAATTCCTGCCACATCCAGATGCCCGATGAATGAACTGACACCCACTCCCTCGCGGCTGCTGCGGGCCTCCTCCGTGGTGGTGCAATGGGTGTTGTGGTTGCTGCTGCTGGCATGGCTGTTGCTGGGGCTCGCCTGGGGCGGGTTGCACTTCTGGATTGTGCCGCGAATCGATGAGTTTCGCCCGCTGCTGGAAACGCAGGCGAGCCGGGCGCTGGGCGTGCCGGTGCGCATCGGCGCCATCAGCGCGAAGTCGAACGGCCTGATCCCCTCTTTTCAGCTGCGCGACGTGACCCTGCTCGACAGTGCGGGCCACGTCGCGCTGCGGCTGCCGCTGGTGCTGGCCGCGCTGTCACCGCGCTCCGTGCTGCAACTGGGTTTCGAGCAGCTGTACATCGATGAGCCGGAACTCGACATCCGGCGCACCGCGGACGGGAAAATCCTGGTTGGCGGGCTGGATTTTTCCAGCGCAACCCGCCACGACACGGGCGCGCTCGACTGGTTGTTCTCGCAGGCCGAGTTCGTGATCCATGACGGCACCTTGCGCTGGAGCGACGAGCAGCGCGGGGCGCCGCCGCTGGCGCTGCGGCAAGTGGACCTGGTGATGCGCAATCAGGCGCGCAGCCACGCATTGCGCATCGACGCCACGCCGCCGCCGGCGTGGGGGCAGCGCTTCACGCTGATGGCGCGCCTGCACCAGCCGCTGCTGTCGGTGCATGCCGGCCTGTGGCAGCAATGGACGGGACAGCTGTACGGCGACTTCGCGCGCGTGGACGTGGCGCAGCTGCAGCAGTACGTGGATCTGCCTGGCGTGACGCTGCACCAGGGCAACGGCGCGCTGCGAGCCTGGGCCGATGTGCGCAGCGGGCGCGTCAGCGGCGCCACCGTCGACCTGGCGCTGGCCAGGCTCGATGCGACGTTCCCGGCGCAGACGCAACCGCTGGCGCTGCAATCGGTGCTCGGGCGGCTGCAGGGACGCCGGCTTGCGACCGGGTTCGAGTGCTCCACGCACGGCCTGCAGTTCTCCACGCCCGACGGTCTGCATTGGCCCGGCGACAATATCACGCTGATCTACACGCAGGCCCTGGGACACGCGCCACCGCAGGGCCAGCTCAGCGCGGACAAGCTGGACCTGGCGGCGCTGGCGCAGGTGGCCGGTCGCCTGCCCCTCGGCCCGGCCGCGCATGCGACGCTGGCCGCCTACGCCCCCAAGGGCCTGGTACAGCAGTTGCAGGCAAGCTGGCAGGGACCGTTGCAGGCTCCAGTCAAATTCAGCGCGCGCGGGCGGGTGCAGCAACTGGAGATTGCGGCCCAGTCCGGCGTGTCCGCACCAGACCCGTCCGCCAGCGCGTCCGGCCAGCCCGCGCACGTGCCGGTGGGCCGGCCCGGGATTCGCGGGGCGACGGTGGACTTCGACCTGAATCAGGCGGGCGGCAAGGCGCAGATCACCGTTCAGGCTGGCGCGCTGACACTGCCCGGCGTGTTCGAGGATCCGGTGGTGCCGCTGGACCAGCTGGCGGCAAATCTGCGTTGGCAAATCGATGGCAAGCGGATCGCGGCGCAGCTCACGAATGTGAAATTCTCCAACGCGGACGCGCAGGGCGAATTGCAGCTCAACTGGAAAACCAGCGACCCCGCGACCTCGCCTGGGCATGCGCGTTTCCCCGGCGTGCTGGACCTGCAGGGGAGCCTGGCGCGCGCGCAGGCCGCGCGCGTGTACCGCTACCTGCCGCTGGTGCTGCCGGCGTCGGTGCGCGACTATGTGCGCGATGCGGTGCGTGGCGGCAGCGCGAGCAATGTCACCTTCCTCGTCAAGGGCGATCTGCACCAACTTCCGTTCACGAACCCCAAGCAGGGGGAGTTTCACATTGCCGCGAACCTGCAGGACACCACGTTCGCATTCATGCCGCGCCAGTTGCAGGCAGCGGGTGAAAAACCCTGGCCCGCGCTCACGCATCTCTCGGCCGGGCTGGTGTTCGATCGCGAGGCGATGCAGATCAAGAACGCCACGGGCCGCTTTGCCGGCGCGAGCGGCTTGCCGCTGGCCGCGGCCGACGCGCAGATCGCCGACCTCGCGCATGCGCCCGTCGTGCAGGTGGACGCCCATACCCGGGGCCCCTTGAAGGACATGCTGGGTTTCGTGGCGGGCTCGCCGCTGGATGCCATCACCGGGCAGGCCTTGACCCGGGCCAGCGCCAGCGGCGCCGCCGATCTCAAGTTGCACCTGGAGCTGCCGATTCACGATCCCGCCAAATCCAGGGTGCTGGGCAGCGTGACACTGGATGGCAACGATCTGCAAATCTCGCCCGACACGCCGCTGCTGGGCCAGGCGCGCGGCGTGGTCAGCTTCACCGAACGCGGGTTCGCGATCCAGGGCGGGCAGGCGCGCCTGCTCGGCGGCGACATCCGGGTCGCGGGCGGCATGCAGGCGCCCGGCGCCGGGCAAACAGACTCACCCATCGTGATCAAGGCCGAGGGCAGCATCACGGCGCTGGCCGTGCAGCAGGCGCGCGAGTTGGGCGACCTCGCGCGGCTCGCGCAAAATGCCACGGGCGGCACCAGCTATGCCGCGGTGCTGCGCATTCGCAAGGGCGTGCCCGATCTGCTGGTGACGAGCACGCTGCAGGGACTCGGGCTGAACCTGCCGGCTCCGCTGGACAAGAGCGCGGGCGCCGCGCTGCCGCTGCGCCTGGAGAGCCGGCGTCTGCCGGGCGCGGCCGGCGTGCCGGCGCAGGACCAGCTGAGCCTGCAGCTCGGGGGCATCGCGTCCGCCAGCTATGTGCGCGACGTGTCCGGCGCGCAGGCGCGGGTTGTGCGCGGCGCCATTGCCGTCGGTCTGGGCGAGGGCGAGCAGCCGTCGCTGCCCGAGTCCGGCGTGGTGGCCAATGTCAGCCTCGATCGGCTCGACGTGGATGCCTGGCAGGCGGTGTTGGCGGGCGCCGCTGGCGACGCCTCCACCGCGCCCGCCGCACCCCCTGCCTCCGCTGGGGCTTTGTCCACCGCAACTGCCGGCACTGCACCCGACGCCACCGCGCCCCATGAATCGGTCGAATCCGCGGCCGCCAGACCCGTCGGAGCCGCCGGCTACCTGCCCACGGTGCTGGCGCTGCGCGCGCGCCAGTTGACGGTGCAGGGACGCACACTGCACAACCTGGTGATCGGCGCCTCGCGCGAGGGCCGCACCTGGCGCGCCAACCTGGATGCCGACGAGCTCGATGGTTACGCCGAGTACCGCGAGCCGGCGGGTACCGGCCCGGGGCGCATCTACGCGCGGCTGGCGCGCCTGAACATTCCTGCCAGCTCCACCAGCAAGGTCGAGCAGATCCTCGAGAAGCCGTCCGACCGGGTTCCGGCGCTGGACATCGTGGTGGAGAATTTCGAACTCAAGGGCAAGCAGCTCGGAAGGGTCGAGATCGACGCGGTGAACCGCGGGCCCAAGGCGGTGGCGCGCGAGGGCGGTATTGTGGAATGGAAGCTCAACAAGCTCACCATCACCGAGCCCGAGGCCACCTTCACCGCGACCGGCAACTGGGCCGCGCCGAATGCGCAGGAGGCGGCCACAGGGGGCGCGGCCACTGCGGCGGACGCCCCCGAGCCGCGCCGCACCACGCTGAACTTCAAGCTCGACATCAACGACTCGGGCGCGCTGCTGACGCGTTTCGGCATGAAGGGCGTGATCCGCGGCGGCAAGGGCGTGATGCAGGGGCAGGTGGCGTGGACCGGCTCGCCGTTCACGCTGGACTACCCGACGATGGCCGGGCAGTTCAACGTGAACATCGAGAGCGGACAGTTCCTCAAGGCCGACCCGGGTCTGGCCAAGCTGCTGGGCGTGCTCAGCCTGCAGGCGCTGCCGCGGCGCCTCGCGCTGAATTTCAGCGATGTGTTCAGCGAGGGTTTCGCGTTCGACTTTGTGCGCGGCGACGTGAAGATCCGGCATGGCATCGCCGCCACCAACAACCTGCAGATGAAGGGCGTGAGCGCCGCCGTGCTGATGGACGGCCACGCCGATCTGGCGCGCGAGACGCAAAGCATCCGCGTGGTGGTGGTGCCCGAGCTGAATGCCGGCACGGCCTCCCTGATCGCCACCGTGATCAACCCCGCGGTGGGCCTGGGCAGTTTTCTGGCGCAATATTTCCTGCGCCGTCCGCTGATGGAGGCTGCAACCCAGCAGTTCCAGATCGACGGAACCTGGAGCGACCCGAAAATCACCAAGGTGGAGCACAAGACGGGAGCCAAGCCATGAAAGTCGCCGCCATCCAGATGGTGTCGGGCACGAGCGCCGACGCGAACCTGCGCCAGGCCCACGCGCTGCTGGCCGAGGCGGCGCGCGCCGGCGCCGAGCTGGCCGCGCTGCCGGAGTATTTCTGCCTGCTGGGCCGCCGCGATACCGACAAGCTGGCGTTGCAGGAAGTCTTTGATCACGGCACCCGCGGCGGCCCGATCCAGCAGTTTCTGGCCGATACGGCGCGCGAACTCGGACTGTGGATCGTGGGCGGCACGCTGCCGCTGGCCACGCCCGATCCGGCCCGCGTGCGCAACAGCGCGCTGGTGTTCACGCCCGCCGGGGATTGCGTGGCGCGCTATGACAAGATGCACCTGTTTCGCTTCGACAACGGACAGGAGCGTTACGACGAGGCGCGCGTGCTGGAACCCGGCCGCGAGCCCGTGCTGTTCGACCTGCCCTCGCGCGACGGCCACCGCTGGCGCGTGGCCCTGAGTGTTTGCTATGACCTGCGCTTTCCCGAGCTGTACCGTGCCGGCGCCGCACGCGGCGCGGAGCTGCTGCTGGTGCCCAGCGCCTTCACCCACACCACGGGCCAGGCGCATTGGGAGGTGCTGCTGCGCGCCCGTGCCATCGAGAATCTCGCATACCTGGCGGCGCCCGCGCAGGGTGGCCTGCACGAGAACGGGCGCCGCACCTGGGGTCATTCGATGCTGGTGGACCCGTGGGGCACGGTGCTTGCGCAGCGCGACGAGGGCGCCGGCGTGGTGCTGGCCGACTTCGATGTGGCCCGGCTCGAGATGGCGCGCCGGCAATTGCCCGCGCTGGAGCATCGGGTCCTGTGACCGCGCTGCCGATCCCGTGGCGTGACGGCTGGCGACCAGCCCGGCCGGAATCCGGTGTGCTATCGAATATCCGATACGCTATTCAAAATATAGCTTTGTTTTCTTTGTGGGAAAGGGATTGCGGCCTGTTTAGTTCTGATTCAACGGCATCCGGCGGATTGAGCGGAGCCGCTTCGGCCTGCACCAGTTCGCCGTGCCGGCGGCCCGAGAACATGGTCCACCAGACGATCAGCACGAGCAGCGCCAGCGCGCCCAGCGACTCCAGGAGAAACCAGATCATGTATCGACTCCCGTGGCGAATCTGGCGCTGTGTCGCCAGTGCGTTGATTGTAGGGATGCTGTGGGGCTGCGCCAGCGCGCCGTCGCCGCCGCCCGCCGAAGTGCCTGCTGCCCTGCCCGGCGACAACGGTCCGCTGCCGCCTGCCCTGCAACACGGTATCAGCCGCTGGGTGCCGGTGCGCTGGGCCGCGTTGCCGGGCTTTGCACAGGACTCGCTGTACGAGGCCTGGAACGCCTGGATCAAGAGCTGCGAGCGCCCGGGCCCGGTGTTTGCGCCGCTGTGCGGCGACGTGCGCCGCCTCTCCATCGCTACGGGCGAGGAGCAGCGCGCCTGGATGATGCAGCACCTGCAGCCGTACCGGGTCGAACCCGCGTCGGGTGCGCCCGCAGGCGGGCTGCTCACCGGCTACTACGAACCGCTGTTCGACGCCTCGCGCGTCCCGCGCCCCGGTTACAGCGTGCCGCTGTACAGTCCGCCGGCGGGCCTGCGTTCAGGCCGACCCTGGTACACCCGTCAGCAAATCGATACGCTGCCCGAAGCCCGGGCGGCGCTGCGCGGACACGAGATTGCGTACCTGACAAGCCCTATCGACGCGCTGATTCTGCAGATCCAGGGGTCGGGCCGGCTGCGCATGACCGAGCCCGACGGCAGCCAGCATCTGGTGCGGCTGTCGTTTGCCGGCACCAACGACCAGCCCTACAAGAGCGTGGGGCGCTGGCTGCTGGACCAGGGCGCCACGCGCGATGCCACCTGGCCCGGCATCCGTGCCTGGCTCGCGCAGAACCCGCAGCGTGTGAACGACCTTTTGTGGAGCAACCCGCGCGTCGTATTCTTCCGGGAGGAGCCGCTGTCGCCGCTGGACGCCGCCTTCGGCCCGCGCGGCGCGCAGGGCGTGGCGCTGACACCGGGGCGATCCATCGCGGTGGATGCCTCCAGCATTCCCTATGGCACGCCGGTCTGGCTCGCCTCCAGCGGCCCGCTCGTGAACCTGCAGCGGCTGGTGCTGGCGCAGGACACGGGGACCGCCATCGTGGGTGCGGTGCGCGCCGATTACTTTGCCGGCTCGGGGCCGCAGGCTGGGGAACTGGCGGGGCGACTCAAACAGCCGCTCAGGCTTTGGGTTTTGTGGCCGAAACAGGCTGTAGTCCGCTGATTGTTTTCGTTGGTTGATGTCAAATAAGGCGCATCGACTGGCGGCCCTGCGGGAGCCGGCTGAACCAAGCCCGGCCCCCGGGGGCGATTAGTAGTTGACGTTGACCACGACGGTATCGGTATAGGTGTCGGGCTGGAAGTCGGCCGACGCGGCGCGCGCGTAGACCGGGATGGACTGCGCCACGCCGTTGCCGGTGCCGGGCACGCCGTTGCCGGCATTGGTTGCGGTCGCGGTGTTGCCCCAGATCGTCGTCAGTCCCGCGTTCTGGTACAGCTGGTACGGCACGGTGCTGGTATTGCCGCCGGTGCCCGACATCACGCCGGCGCCTGCGGTGTTGTTGTTGGACGGCAGCAGCCCGACGTAGTACGGCGTGGTGTTGCTGCAGGTCACGCTCACGCTGGTGTTGCCCGCGACGTTGGTGGCGGTCGGCGCGACCGTGCCGAGGTTGAGGTTCGATCCGGCGGTCACGGTGCATTGCTTCGTGACGGTCGCGCTGACGGTGAAGGGAAAGTAGATGCCGACGAAGTTCGTGTCGCAGGTCGTCGGGGCCGTGCTGCCGGCGACGTCGTTGACCGACACAGCGGTATCGACGGTTTGGTAGGCGTCCGTGTAACTGCCCGGGATCACCGAGGTCTGACCGCCAAACACCTGGCCGTACAGCGTTGCCGTGCCGTTGGTGCTGGTGTGTCTCGTAAGCATGATCGCAATGGGCCGTGGCGTCGGGGAGCCGAAACCCAGGCTGCCCCAGATCGTCGTGCGGCCCGGGTCCTGGTACAGCTGGAACTGCAGCGTGTTGCTGCCGGCGAGCATTAACCGCGGGTTCCACTGCCTGCCGAACGGCTCGCCGATGTGGAAGCACACCAGTGCCGAATGGGTCTGGTTGTCGTTGTTCGTGCAGGTGTAGCTGAGCGTCGCGGTGGCGTTGGTCTGGCTCGACAACGGGTTGACGTTGCCGAAGTTGAGCTCGCTCATCGATGCGCTGCTGCACGTGATGCCGGCCGCGCGCGCCGGCGCCGCGCCCAGCAGCAGCGCGAGAAGCATTAGCAGGGGCAGCAACGCCGTCGCGGGGTGTCGTGGTGACGAACTCATGGTATGGCCTCCAGGGTGCAAGGGAGCGGCCCGATCTGCGGGATCCCGCCGCTCGCGTCCTTGTGGTAGTCGAAGCGTGCGCCGCAAGCGCCCTGCGGCGTCCGCACCGCAAGAACGTTGTGCGCGGCCAGCGTGTCGAGGTACACCTCGCCGTCGTAGCCGACAAGCGCGGTGGCGGGCTGGCCGTTCACCCCTACCAGGCTGCCCAGTGGTAGCGGCTTGCCGGCGGTATCGACCAGCGTCACCAGCGCAGAGCGTACCGGTGTGATCCCGAACTCGACCAGCGTACCGGCGCGATCGCTCGGGGTCGCGATCGCGTTCACGCGATCGATCCGCAGATCGGCCGGCAGGCTCATGGCGTCGATGCCGAGCTTGTTGTTCTGGTATGAATTCAGTGGCGTGACCAGCAACTGCCCGTTACCGTCGGTGCTGCCGACCAGGCGGTTCTCCAGCAGCACCGGCACGTTTGGCACGCCGTCCGTCGACACCAGCGCGAACGCATCGTTGATCTGGCGCGCGGCGAAGGGGTGGCCGCCCATGAAGACCAGCGCACCGTTCGCATCGCCGTACGCATAACGGGTGCCGCCGAACGCGCTCACGCCGGCGGCGTAGCGGCCGTACCGGCCAAGATAGTCGAGTTCGCCCTGGCCGCCGTTCTGGTCGTCGCCCTGGCGCAGCGCGGCGTTCCAGCCCCAGCCGCCTTCGCTCGGCGTCGCGCGGCTGGTGTTCGCGGTCACGAAGTTGCCGGTGTTGTCGTGCTGCAGCCCGACGCTCGCACTGGTGCGCGCGTCGAGCGCCCAGGTCAGGTTCACAAACACGCTGCGCAGGTTGCGGTCCACCAGATCCTGGTTCGCGGTGATCGACAGCGTGGCCGAGCGGCCCAGCGACTTGAACCAGCCGGCCGACGCATAGCGCGACGCGGTCTGCCCCGGGTACTGCTGGTACAGGTAGCTGAGCGAAAAACTGCCGATGTGGTCGGTGTTGTAGCCGACCGTCGCGCTGCCGCTGGCGCGCGCCGGAAGGCTCCCGTACAGCGCGGCTACGTCCTCGTAGGCGCCATTGGTCCGCGTGCCGCTGAAACCCACGTTGAAGCGGCTGTTCGTCCAGTTGTAGCCCAGGCCGAACTGCGAGCCGCTTTGCCCGGAGCCGCCGGATCGCGCATACGAGCCGCTCAGCACGCCGGCCTGCCCCAGCAGCCAGGCGCCGCCGACGCCCGCGTCGGCAAGCCCGGTGGTCGCCTCGCCGTGCGTCTCGACGGTCAGGCCGTTGGTCAAGCCGTAGCGCCAGGTGCCGCTGGTCACAACATCGTGCCCGTAGTCGTTCGACACCAGGCCGTAGTTCTGCCGCACGCGGCCGAGCTCGACCGACCAGCTGGACAACCCCTGTTTGAGCAACTGCTGCGTGCTGTACAGCGAAAAGTTCAGCGTGGTGCTGCGGCCGAACGCGTCGGTCAGCACGACCTGCGCATTGCCGGCGCCGCTGATGTTCGGCAGTGTGTTCAGCTGGAACGGGCCGGCCGGCACCTGGCCGTTGAACTGGCGCATGCCGTTCACGTAAAGGTCGATCTGCGACGGCAGCGTGGCCGAGCCCAGCAGCGCCGGCACCGGGGTCGTGATCTGGTACGGCTGCAGAGCGAAGTTGCTGCCGATCTGCAGTCCGCCGATGCGCGTCGAGCGGGTCCACGCGAGCGCATCGGTCAGCGTGTCGCCGACGCGCAGCGTCAGCAGCTTGTCCGGCCAGGACTGGCTCCATGTGGTATCGAGCCGCACGGACTGGCGCTGCCACGTGCCGCCATCGGCGCGCGTCTGCTGCGACAGCGCGGTGCTGCTCGCTACGCCCCAGGGGCCGAATGCGCGCAGTTCGGTGAACGCGCTCAATGACGCGTTGGAGCCCTCGCCCTGCGTGCCGTACAGGTCGTAGTTCAGCAGCAGACCGGGCGAGGCGGTGACCTTGTGCGGCGTGATGCCGGGTACGGCGAGTGTCGTTTCGGGGAGCTTCAGCATCGACAGCGGCGCGGTGAGCGTCACGCGCTGCTGCTGCGCGTCGTACTGCACCTGCAGGCCCGCCAGGCTTTGTAGTCGGACCGGGTCCGGGCTGCCGGCTGGCAGCACGAAGCCTAGCGAGCGCAGGCTGGCCGCCGAGGCCCAGAGTTGGCCACCGCGGTCGCCGAAATGCACGATTCCATGGGCGCTGCCATTCAGCGTCACGTCGAGGTACACGTCCTGGCCATTCGCGCTGGCCAGGCTGGCGTCGGCGACAGGCGCCGGGGCGTTCGCGCTGTCTGCAGCGTTCGCCGATCCTGCCAGCACGGCGATCGACAGCAGCAGAACCTCAGCGAGGGCGCTCGGCCAGCGTGACGCTTTGGTCCGTCTTGCCATTGATCATTGCCTCCCAGCGCACGCCATCGCTGAGCGCGGCGGCCGGCACCTTGACGGCCCAGCGCATGTGTACGCCGGGCAACACATAGCCAAGCAGGCCGCGTGCGATGTCGGTGCGCTGGCCGGCCGCGTCGGTGTAGGCTACGTCGGCGATCTGGGCGTGCGTGCCGCCGCTGTTGGCCACTTCGAGCAGCGTCTTGTCCCCTTCGCGCTCAAGCGCCCATTGCAATTGCGGCGGGGTTGCCAGCGCGCCGGCCGGCTCGACGAACACCGGCACCGAGTAACGCAATACGTACTGCAAACCCTTCTGCTTCGGTTCATGCACCGGCAGTTCGTCGATGATCAAGCGGTACGCCTCCTCGGCGCCGCCGGTGGGCGGCGCGCCCAGCCGGATTGCACGGATCAGCTGGCGCTCGCCCACCGCCAGTTCCACCATCGGCGGGCTCACGACCAGGCCGCGCGTCGGCGCCAGCTTGTCGGCATCGTCCTCCTGCGTCCAGCGATAGACCCGCACCTGCGCATGCACCACGCTATCGCCGGTATTGCTGAGCCACAGGCCGTCGGCATTCTGCGTGGCTTTGAGCGTCAGCGAGACCGGCGCGACCTGCAGGCCGCTGGCGAACGCGGTGGCGCACCCAAGCGTTGCAACACAGGCGAGGAGATGGGGCAGCAGGCGGGAGAGGAGTTTGCGCATGTCTTGGAGCCGGCAGTTTGAACTGCTCAGTACTGTACGCGGACTGTCACCGTGTCGGCATAGCGGTCCGGCCTGAAGTCGACATTCGTCACCTTCGCGTAGGCGGGAAACGACACTGCATTGACCGCCGCCATCCCGGCGCCGGTGCCGGCTACCCCGTTGCCCCTGCGCGTGCGGGTCGCGGTGTTGCCCCAGGCTCGCGTCAACCCGGCGTTCGAATACAGCCGGTACGGCACCTTGTCGGTGTTTCCGCCAAGAGCGCCATGCATCGTGCCCTGACCGTTGCGGTTGCCGTCGGAAGGCGCCAGGCCGATGAAGAAGGGCGTGTTCTTCGTGCAGTTGACCCTGATCGTGTTGCCGCCGTTCACGTTCACCACGCCGGACCTGGCGGCGACCGCGCCGAGGTTGATGTCACCGGGCGGAGTGGTCACCGCGCAGGACGACGTGATGGTCATCTGGATGCGGAAGGTCGTCGCCACCGGCGCCCCGTGAGCTGCGGCGCCGCAGACGATCAGCGCGGTCATGGCAAGCCGGGCGATCGGTCGCATGTTCATACGCAGGCTCCTTGGGTTCGCGGTGTGGCGTGAGCCTGCGCAGACACCGGCAGTGCGGAAAAGAACCGGCCGGGCGAGCGCCGGCCGGCCGCCAGACGATCAGTAGTTGACGTTGACCGTCACCGTGTCGGTATAGGTGTCCGGCGTGAAGTCGGCGTTCACCGCCTTGGCGTAGGCGGTGAACGACACCGCCTTGCCGGATGCCATGCCGAGGCCAGTGCCGGATTTGCCGTTGCCGACGGCAGAGCTGGTCGCGGTGTTGCCCCACACGACGGAATAGGCGGAATCCGAATACAGCGTGTACGGCACCTGGTCGGTGTTGGAGCCGGTGCCCGACATCACGCCGGTGCCCGCGGTGCTGGCATTCGACGGTGCGAGGCCGATGTAGAACGGTGTGTTCTTGGAGCAGTTCACCTTGAACGTGTTGCTGCCGGTCTGGGTCACTGCGGCGGTCTGGGCTGCCACGCTGCCCAGGTTGATGTTGGTCGGCGCCGTGGTCACCGCGCAGGACGAGGTGATCGTCATTTGGACCTGGAAGGTCGAGGTGGCCGTGGCCGCGTTGGCGCTGGCGGCAAAGGTTCCCAGGGCGGCCAAGGAGGCGATCACGGCGACTTTGGCGAAGAGAGGCTTGTTCATGTTCAGTTTCCTTCAGTGCGGCGGACCGCGTGGTGGTTTTAAATTCAGAGTAAGTACTCAGAACTGAAGTACTACTCAAACGCAGGCGAATAGTAGTTGACGCACCTGCAATGGGTCAATATTTCAGCGTTTCAAAAACGAGAAAAACCACACGTTTTCAATACCTTGCGTTGAAAACCTCAAAACCACTGCCGATTTCGTGACGGATTTCACGGTACTACAGGTCAAAACCATCGTGCAGCAGAAAGGATTACTTTTGTCTTGCAGTATTAATGTCTGCCAGGTGCCCCAGCGGCAGCGCGCTGCGCGCCTTGACCTCTCCCAGCGAGAAGCTGGTATGCATGTCCTTCACGTTCGGCAGGTTGGTCAGACTCTGCAGCGCGAAGCGCGAGAAGCTGTCCAGGTCCTGTGCCACCACTTGCAGTTCGAAAGTGCCGGTGCCGCTGATGTAGTGGCAGGCAATCACCTCGGGCAGTTGCTGGATGGCGGCTTCCAGCCGGCGCGTGGCGTCGCCCGAGATGTGGTCGGCATCGAGCCGCACAAAGGCCAGCACGCCCAGGCCGATCTTGTGGCGGTCCAGTTCGGCGCGGTAGCCTTTGATGTGGCCCGATTGCTCCAGTGCGCGCACGCGGCGCCAGCAGGGCGCGGCCGACAGGCCCACGCGGTGCGCAAGCTCTGCATTGGTCAGGCGCCCGTCGGTTTGCAGTTCATGCAGGATGGCGATGTCGAACTTGTCAAGTGTTTCCATTTATAGATATTTTAAGCAATATTCTTTCTTGAATAGCTAAAAATCCGGCAAAGAAAGAAAAGACATGTCCGGGCATCGCGCATACACTTTGGCAGCCCCCACCGGAGACAAAACACCATGAACGCACCGCTGCCCGAGCACATTCGCAAGGCGCTGGAAACAGTAACCCTGGACGATAAATATTCGCTGGACTACGGCCCGGCGTTCATGAGCGGCGTGCAGGCGTTGGTCAAGCTGCCGATGCTGCAGCGCCTGCGAGATCAGCTTGCGGGCAGGAATACGGCCGGCTTCATCAGCGGCTACCGCGGCTCGCCGCTGGGCGGCTACGACCAGGCGCTGTGGAAGGCCAGCCAGTACCTGAAGGCGCAGAACATCGTGTTCCAGCCCGGCGTGAACGAGGAGCTCGCCGCCACCGCGCTGTGGGGCACGCAGCAGCTGGGCTTTGCGCCGGCCGGCACCAACAAGTTCGATGGCGTGTTCGGCATCTGGTACGGCAAGGGGCCGGGCGTGGACCGCTGCTCGGATGTGTTCAAGCACGCCAACATGGCCGGCACGACCGAATTTGGCGGGGTGATTGCGGTCGCCGGCGACGATCACATCAGCAAGAGCAGCACGGCCGCGCACCAGAGCGACCACATCTTCAAGGCCTGCGGCACGCCGGTGTTCTTTCCGGCCAGCGTGCAGGAGATCCTGGACCTGGGCATCCATGCCTTTGCCATGAGCCGCTTTTCGGGTGTCTGGGCCGGCATGAAGACGATCCAGGAAATCGTCGAATCCAGCGCCACCGCGATGATTGACCCGGAACGCGTGCAGATCAGCCTGCCGACCGATTTCGAAATGCCGCCCGGCGGCCTGCATATCCGCTGGCCGGATCACGCGCTGGAGCAGGAGGCGCGGCTGTTCCACTACAAGTGGTATGCGGCGCTGGCCTACATCCGCGCGAACCGGCTGAACTACGACGTCATCTCTGGCAAGGACGACCGCTTTGGCCTGATCGCCAGCGGCAAGGCCTACAACGACACGCGCCAGGCGCTGATCGACCTGGGGCTGGACGACACCACTTGCCGGCAACTGGGCATTCGCCTGCACAAGGTCGGCGTGGTCTGGCCGCTGGAGGCCCAGCTGACGCGCGAATTCGCGACCGGCCTCAGGGAAATCATGGTGGTGGAGGAAAAACGCCAGGTCATCGAGTACCAGGTCAAGGAAGAGCTGTACAACTGGCGCGCCGATGTGCGCCCCAACGTGGTGGGCAAGTTCAACGAGGCCGGCGACGGCGAGTTCAGCGGCGGCGAATGGTCGATGTCGAATCCGACCGCTAACACCCTGCTGCGCGCGAATGCCGACCTCTCTCCCGCCCTGATTGCCAGTGCCATCGCGCGGCGGCTGAAAAAATTGGGCGTGGATGGCGACATGGCCGCCCGCATCGACGCGCAACTGGCGATCTTGCACGCCAAGGAGCGCTCGCTGCAGGTACTCGAGGTGCAAGCGGACCGGCTCCCCTGGTTCTGCTCGGGCTGCCCGCACAACACCAGCACCGTGGTGCCGGAAGGCTCGCGCGCCATGGCCGGCATTGGCTGCCACTTCATGGCGACCTGGATGGACCGCAGCACGGTCGGCTTCACGCAGATGGGCGGCGAGGGCGTGCCCTGGGTCGGCCAGCAGCCGTTTTCCACCGACCAGCATATTTTTGCGAATCTGGGCGACGGCACCTACTTTCACAGCGGCCTGCTGGCGATCCGCCAGGCGATCGCCGCCGGTGTCAACATCACCTACAAGATCCTGTACAACGACGCGGTCGCGATGACCGGCGGCCAGCCGGTCGGCGAGCGCCCCGAAGGGCACTCGGTTGTGCAGATTGCCCAGTCCATGCGGGCCGAGGGTGCTATCAAAATCGTAGTTGTCACGGATGAGCCGGAAAAATACCACGGGGTGCATGGCCTGCCGGAAGGCATTGCCATCCAGCACCGCGACACGCTGGACGCGGTGCAGCGCGAGTTCCGCTCCATCTTGGGAACGACGGTCATCATCTACGACCAGACCTGTGCCACCGAAAAGCGGCGCCGGCGCAAGCGCGGAACGATGGTGGACCCGGCCAGGCGCGTGGTCATCAACGAACTGGTGTGCGAGGGCTGCGGCGACTGCGGCGAGCAGAGCAACTGCCTCTCGGTGGAGCCGCTGGAGACCGAGTTCGGGCGCAAGCGCCAGATCAACCAGTCGACCTGCAACAAGGATTTTTCCTGCGTGAAGGGCTTTTGCCCGAGCTTCGTCACGGTCGAGGGCGGCCAGCTGCGCAAGAAGGCCAAGGGCCAGATCGCGTCACCGTTCGAGCTGGGCGCGCTGCCCGAGCCCGTGGTGCCCGGGCCGCAGCAGGCGAGCGGCCAGGTCTGGGGCATCGTGGTGGCCGGCGTGGGCGGCACCGGCGTCATCACCATCGGCCAGCTGCTGGGCATGGCCGCGCACCTGGAGGGCAAGGGCATCGTGACGCAGGACGCGGCGGGCCTGGCGCAAAAGGGCGGCGCCACGTGGAGCCATGTGCTGATCGGCGCGCACCAGGACGCTATCCGCACCACGCGCGTGAGCGTGGCGGCGGCCGACCTGATCATCGGCTGCGATCCGATCGTCGCGACCCACAAGGAAACCATGATGCGCATGCTCGAGGGCCGCAGCCATGTGGCGCTGAACACGCACAGTGCGCCGACGGCCGCGTTCGTACACAACGCCAACTGGAAGAACCCGGGCGAGGACTGCGCCGGCGAGATTGCCAGGGCGGTTGGTGCCGGGGGCGTGGGCGCGTTCGATGCCGACACGGCCGCCACCAAACTGATGGGCGACGCCATCTACACCAACCCGATGCTGCTGGGTTATGCCTGGCAAAAGGGCTGGATTCCGCTGGGCCGCGAGTCGCTCCTGCGCGCGATCGAACTGAACGCCGTGGCCGTTGACAACAACAAGACCGCGTTCGAGTGGGGCCGGCGCGCCGCGCACGATCCGCAGGGCGTGGCCGCGCTGGCCTCGCCGGGGCAGGTGATCGAATTCAGGAAGCGCACCTCGCTGGCCGACATGATCGCCCAGCGGGTCGAATTCCTCACCGGCTATCAGAACGCGGCGTATGCGGCGCAGTATCACGCGTTTGTCGAGCGGGTGCGCGAGGCCGAGTCGGCGCTGGGCAAAACCGCGCTGACCGAGGCGGTCGCGCGCTACCTGTTCAAGCTCATGGCCTACAAGGACGAGTACGAGGTGGCTCGGCTGCACACCGACGTGGCATTCCTGGGCCGGATCAACGGCATGTTCGAAGGTGACTTCAAGCTCCACTATCACCTGGCGCCGCCGCTGCTGGCCCGGCGCAACGAAAAGGGCGAACTGCAAAAGCGCCCGTTCGGCCCGTGGATGCTGACAGCGTTCAAGGTGCTGGCCAAGCTCAAGGGCCTGCGCGGCAGTGCGCTGGACATCTTCGGCAAAACCTCCGAGCGCCGCGCCGAGCGCGCGCTGATTGGCGAATACCGGGCCAGCATCGAGGAAGTGCTGCAGTCCTTGAACGCGGCGAACCACGCCGCCGCCGTGGAGATTGCACGGCTCCCCGAGCAAATCCGGGGCTATGGGCACGTGAAGGAGCGCCACCTGAAAGCCGCGCGCGCGCAGTGGAGCGCGCTGCTGGCCCAGTGGCGCGACCCGCAGGGCGCGAAGCGGGCGGCTTGAGCCCTCGGCGCACCGCAGCGCCCGGCGGGGCAGAGGGGGTGCGCCTGCCGGCCCGAAGGGGCCGGGAACACCCGATAGCGCGGCATACAATGCCAGACTACCTGCTTTCGGGCGCATTTTTGCGTTCGGGGGGATCCCTTGATCCAATCGTTGTGGAGCTTTCCTGTGTTTATTACCTCTGCCTTTGCCCAAACCGCGCCCGCCGCGGGCGGCGACATGATGTCCTCGCTCACCAGCATGGCCCCTTTGGTGCTGATGTTCGTGGTGCTGTATTTTGTGATGATTCGCCCCCAGATGAAAAAACAGAAGGAGCAGCGCAACATGCTGGCCGCGCTGGCCAAGGGGGACGAGGTGGCGACCTCGGGCGGCGTGCTGGGCAAGATCACCAAGCTGGGCGACAGCCTGCTCAGCGTCGAGATCGCCAGCGGCGTGGAAGTGCAAGTGCAGCGCAGCGCGGTGGTGCAGGTGTTGCCCAAGGGCACCATCAAGTAGTCCCGCCAGCGGTTTTCGCCCCGGTCGTTACCCGTCGTTAGAGAGCAAAGCGAGAACATGAACCGTTATCCGGTCTGGAAGTACGTGATCATCGTGATCGCGCTTCTGGTGGGGGTGATCTATACCCTGCCCAATTTCTTTGGTGAAGCCCCCGCGGTGCAGGTGCTGTCGGCGAATTCCGTTGCGAAGGTGGATGCGGCCGCGCAGTCCCGCATCGAGGATGCCCTGAATGCGGCCCATCTCACGGCGGATGCGGTGACGCTGGACGGCAATACCATCAAGGCCCGGTTCGACAGCACCGAGGTGCAACTGCTGGCGAAGGACGTGATCCAGAAGGCCCTGAACCCCGATCCGTCGAACAAGGGTTACGTGGTTGCCCTGAACCTGATCTCGCGCTCGCCGGCCTGGCTGTCGGCGCTGCATGCCTTCCCGATGTACCTCGGGCTGGATCTGCGCGGTGGCGTGTACTTCATGTTCCAGGTGGACATGCAGGCCGCGCTGACCCAGCGGACCGAGTCGATGAGCGGCGACATCCGCACGCTGCTGCGCGACAAGGACATACGCTACAGCGGCATCGCCCGCAACGGACCGCAGATCGAGATCAAGTTCCGCGACAACCAGACGATGCAAGGCGCGATCGGCCTGATTACCGACCAGTTCCCGGATCTGCAGGTCGCGGGCGCCCCCGACGGGATCGACTATCAGCTCACCGCGTCGATCAAGCCCCAAGCGGTCCTGAAGATCCAGGAGCAGGCGCTCAAGCAGAACATGGTGACGCTGCACAACCGCATCAACGAACTTGGCGTGGCCGAGCCGGTGATCCTGCAGCAGGGGCTGGACCGTATCGTGGTGCAGCTGCCGGGTGTCCAGGACACCGCGAAGGCCAAGGAAATCCTGGGGCGCACCGCGACGCTGCAGATCCGCATGGTCGATGAAGGGGCGGATGCGGGCGCGGCGACCGCCGGCGCCGGCATGGTGCCGTTTGGCGACGAGCGCTATCTGGATCTGAACGGCCAGCCCGTCATCGTGAAGAAACAGGTGATTCTGACCGGCGAGAACCTGACGGACGCGCAGGCCGGTTTCGACAACCAGACGCAGGAGCCCACGGTGAATCTGACGCTGGACTCCAAGGGCTCGCGCATCTTCCGCGACGTGACGCGCGAGAACGTCGGCAAGCGCATGGCCATCATCCTGTTCGAGAACGGCAAGGGCCAGGTGGTGACGGCGCCGGTGATCCGCTCCGAGATCGGCGGTGGGCGCGTGCAGATTTCGGGTCACATGACCGCGGTGGAGGCCAGCGATACCGCGCTGCTGTTGCGCTCGGGCTCGCTGGCGGCACCCATGAATATCGTCGAGGAGCGCACCATCGGCCCGAGTTTGGGCGCCGACAACATCCGCAAGGGCTTTCACAGCGTGACTTGGGGCTTTGTCGTGATCGTGGCCTTCATGTGCGTGTACTACATGCTGTTTGGCGTGTTCTCCAGTCTGGCGCTGACCTTCAACCTGCTGCTGATCATCGCCGTGCTGTCGATGCTGCAGGCGACGCTGACACTGCCTGGCATTGCGGCGATGGCGTTCGCCATGGGCATGGCGATCGACTCGAACGTGCTGATCAACGAACGGGTGCGCGAGGAGCTGCGCGGCGGCGCCTCGCCGCAGGCCGCGATCCACGCCGGCTACGACCGTGCCTGGGCCACCATTCTGGACTCGAACGTCACCACGCTGATCGTCGGGATAGCCCTGCTGGCGTTCGGCTCCGGCCCGGTGCGCGGCTTCGCCGTAGTGCACTGCATCGGCATCCTGACCAGCCTGTTCTCGTCGGTGTTCTTCTCGCGCGGCCTGGTGAACCTCTGGTACGGGCGCAAGAAAAAGCTCAAGAGCGTGTCGATCGGCACGGTGTGGCGCCCGGCGGCTGAAACCGCGCTCGCCAAGACGAAATAAGGGACGACACGATGGAGTTCTTCAAGATCCATAAAGACATTCCGTTCATGCGGCATGCCTTGATCTTCAACTTGATCTCGGTGGTGGTGTTTTTGCTGTCGGTGTTTTTCCTGTTCTCGCGCGGTCTGAATCTGTCCGTGGAATTCACCGGCGGCACCGTGATGGAGGTCAACTATGCCCAGCCCGCGGACCTGAACAACATCCGCAGTGCCACCACCAAACTTGGCTACCACGACGTGGAGGTGCAGAACTTCGGCAACGCGCGCGACGTGATGATCCGCCTGCCGACCGAGAAAGGTGTCACTTCAACGCAACAGAGTGAGCAGGTCCTGGCGGCCCTGAAAGAGGGCGACGCCAGCGTTGTGCTGCGCAGTTCGGAGTTCGTGGGGCCGCAGGTGGGCGAGGAGCTGGTGACAAATGGCCTGAAGGCGCTGGCCATGGTGGTCGCGGGCATCATGATTTACTTGGCCGTGCGCTTCGAATGGAAGTTCGCGGTCGCGGCGATCATTGCGAACCTGCACGACGTGGTCATCATCCTGGGCTTCTTTGCATTCTTCCGCTGGGAGTTCTCGCTCTCGGTGCTGGCTGCGGTGCTGGCGGTGCTGGGTTATTCGGTGAACGAGTCCGTCGTGATCTTCGACCGGGTGCGCGAGGCGTTCCGGCGCTATCGCAAGATGAACTCGACCGAGATCATCAACCATGCGATCACGGCGAACATCAGCCGGACCATCATCACGCACGGCTCGACCCAGATGATGGTGTTGTCCATGCTGCTGTTCGGCGGCAATACGCTGCACTACTTTGCTTTGGCGCTGACTGTTGGTATTCTGTTCGGCATTTACTCATCGGTGTTCGTGGCCGCCGCGATGGCGATGTGGCTGGGCATCAAGCGGGAAGACATGATCAAGACGCCGACCCGGAGAGAGGGAGAAGACCCGAACGACCCGAATGCGGGAGCGCGGGTCTAGACCGGCATGGCTGTTTCGCGCCCCGCCAACCCGGACTCGCTGCTGGCGCGCCAGGCGCGCGAGCAGTTCGTCGCGGAAGTGGGCGCGGTGTTCGCGGAGCTGGCCGAGGCGATCCAGGCGCGGCTGGTGGCGCTGGCGGATCAGGTCAGCAACGCCCGCAGCATGCAGGAGCGGCGCGACGCCCTGCTGGCATTTCAGAAGCTGCGCGCAGTCTGGCTCGATGACGTGCAGCGGACGTGGCGCAAGAGCCTGGAGCCGGCCGTGGCGGTGGCGGTGGCGCGCGACTCTCAGGCAACCCAGTTGCTGTCGCTGATTGGCGATGAAGAGGTCGAGAACAATATTCTGGCTTCGCGCCTGGTCCAGGCGGTGCTGGAAAAGACGAGCTGGGAGCTGAACGACCTGCGCCTGCGCATTCAGCGGCTTCAGGGCGGGCGCGAAATGGACACCCACGACGCCTTCCGCCCCGAGGTGCCGGCCGGTGTCGTGGTGCAGGCCTGGACTCGTTGCGGACTCGATCGGGTCGCCTGGGCGCTGGTGAATGACGTGATCCGGCACCATCTGGTCGATCACCTGCTGGAGGCGTACCACCAGGCGAATGAATTCCTGATCCAGCGCGGCGTCATGCCCGAGATCGATCTGCGGCCCCAGGTCAAGCGCAGCGCGGGCGGCTTGTCGACACGCCGCGGCGCCGACGCTCCGCACACCGGCGCCGACGCGCCCGGGGATACCGGCGCGGGCCATTCCGACGGGTCTGGCCTGTCCGGTGGCAGGGGTGTTTACAGCGGTGGGCAGGGGCCTGCAGGGTCGGGGCGGCCGATGGCAAGCCGTCTCGCTGACGAAACCAGAATGCTCACGGGCAGCACCCCGCTGGCCCGCGTGCGCATGCGCGCGCAGGGCGTGATCGGACAACTCAAGCGCCTGCTGGGCGATCGCGTGTCCGGCTACGACATGGCGCACCCGACGCCGGCGTCGCCGGCGCTGGCGCAGGCGATCTCGGATATCGAGGCGACCCAGCTGGTGCCCTATGAGGGCGGCGATGTCGGCAACGACGCACCGGCGCTGGCGCAGGCGGTGCACCAGATTCGCGAGCGCACGACCACGCTCAAGGGCAAGGCGAGCAGTGCGAACGAGAAGGCGACCATTGAAATTGTCGCGCTGATGTTTCAGAGCATCCTGGCCGAGGAGCGGATTGCGGCCAGCGTGCGCGTCTGGTTCGCCCGGCTGCAGATGCCGGTGCTGAGGGTCGCGCTGGCCGAGCCCGACTTCTTCGGCACGCTGCAGCACCCGGCGCGCCAGCTGATCGACCGCATGGGCTCCTGCGTCATGGGGTTCGACGCGCGTGCCATCGGCGGCACCGCGCTGGAGGCCGAGATCAAGCGGGTGGTGCAGGTCATCGAACAGTATCCCGAGACCGGGCGGCGCGTGTTTCAACTGGTGCACGACGAGTTCCAGAAATTCCTGGCGAAATTCCTCACTGAAAAAGGCGCCACGCAGCGTGTCGTCACGGTGGCGCAGCAGGTCGAGCAAAAGGAGACGCTGGCGATTCAATACACCATCGAGATCCGCAACATGCTCAACACCATGACGGTGCGCGATGAAATCCGCGATTTCCTGTTCAAGGTCTGGGCCGAGGTGCTGGCGCTGTCGGCCGTGAAGAACGGCCCCCAGCACGAGGAGACGCTGTCGCTCAAGCGGGCCGCCGTGGACCTGGTCTGGGCGGCCAGTGCCAAGCCGAACCGCAGCGAGCGCGCCCGGGTGATCCAGGATTTGCCCAAGCTGCTGCAACTGCTGCGTCAGGGCATGACCCAGCTCAATCTGGACCGGGCGGCGCAGGAAGCCCATCTCAAGGTGATCGGCGATACGCTGGCCGACGCCTTCCTGTCCAAGACCGCCGCGATCGAACAGTCGCAGATCGACATCATGGCCCGGCGGCTGGCGAATCTGGAAGATTTCGTGACCGACGACGGCACCGGCGAGCTGCCGTTCGATGCGGAAAGCCTGGAATTGATGCTGGGCATCGATGCGTCGAGCATCGAGGTGGTGTCGGATGGCGGCTCACGGCCCACCGAGGCGATGCTGGGCTGGGCGCAGGAGCTCGAACTGGGCAGCTGGTTCTCGCTGGACCATAACAGCAAACTGAGCCAGGCCCAGTATGTCTGGCGCAGCGAGCGCAAGCAACTGCACCTGTTCGCCTCGACCGACGGGCGCAGCTACCTGATCCAGGCGCGCCGGCTCGCGGCCTATCTGCAGGCCGGCCTGCTGGTGCCGACCGAGGAAGAGGCGCTCACCGTGCGCGCCACGCGCGAGGCGCTGGCCAAGCTCGACGCCAATCCCGAGCGCCTGCTGAACTGAAAACCGGTTTTGCCGGGCCGCTGGTGTTGCCCGTTGAGGAGGCACCGCAAACGCGCCAGGGGCGCCTTGGGTCAATGCGCGAGCCGCTGCGACGCGTCGTCGCACAGCTCGTCGAGCACGAGCGCGTCGGGCTCCTCGCCAAAACGCCAGTACACCATCAGCACGATGATCTTGAGGTCGTCCAGCGCGACCGGGCCTCCCGGCACGGCCATCGCGCGGTCCAGCACGATTTCGCGCATGGGCGCGGGCAGCACCCCCGAGCTTTCGAGAAAACTCACAAAACCCAGGCATTGCGCGCCCAGATGGTCCTGCTCCGCGGCCGAATACACCCGCAGGCTGGTGCCCGCCGGGGGCTGTGCCGCCGGCGCCGCGGGATCCATCCGCACGTCCTGCGCGGCCCGGTTCAGTCCATCCAGCCAGAGCAGGGCCTGCGCGATCTCGTCCTGTTCGAAGCCGGCGATGCTCAGCTTGCGCCCGAGCTGGGTCAACTCCGGGCAGGCATCGCCGCGCCAATAGTTTTCATAGACGAACGCGAGCACTTCAAACATGGCCCCAATATAGCGCACCCGCCGCGCAGGCGGCTTGGCCCCTCGCCAGGGGCCTTGCGCGTGGCGGCGTCAGGCGCGGCCCATGCGCTGGAACAGGCCGCCGGGCAGGCGTGCCACCTTGCCTTCCAACTCGAGTTCCAGCAACTCGGCCTGCAGCCGGGCCGTCGGCAGGCCCGTGCGGGCCTGCAGCGCATCCAGGCTGACCGGATCGTGGCCCAGCTGCGCAAGCAGGCCGTGGGGCGTGGGGCTCTCCGGTTCAGTCACTGGCAGGTCGGATGGCTCGCCCGTGGTCGCGCGCTCGTTCGGGATGCGCAGCTCTTCCAGTACATCCTGCGCCGTCTCGACCAGCTTGGCGCCCTGCCGGATCAGTGCATGGCAGCCGCGCGACTGGGTGGACGCGATCGATCCCGGGATGGCAAACACCTCCTTGCCCTGCTCGGCCGCGAGCCGCGCGGTGATCAGCGAGCCGGACTGCAGCGTCGCTTCCACCACCAGGGTGCCCTGCGCGAGCCCGGCCAGGATGCGGTTGCGCCTGGGAAAATTCGCCGCCAGCGGTGGTGTGCCGATGGCAAACTCGCTGACGATCAGCCCGCGGCTGACGATCCGGTGCGCCAGCTCCAGATGCTTGCGCGGGTAGACCCGGTCCAGCCCGGTGCCGACCACCGCCACGGTAGCCAGCCGTTGCCCGCCCTGGTCCGCGCCTTCCAGCGCGCCCAGGTGGGCTTCGCCGTCGATCCCGAGCGCCAACCCCGAAATGATGGTCAGGCCCGCCTCGCTGAAGGCCCGGGCAAACTGGCGCGCATGGGCGGCACCTTGCGGCGTCGGGTTGCGGCTGCCCACGATGGCGAGGCTGCGGCGCAGATCGTCTGCTAGCAAGTTACTAGCAAACGGAGTAGATCCAGTATCGGCTTGCGCCTTGTTTCCTTTCAAAATGCCGGCGCCGGCCAGGTACAGCAGCAGCGGCGGATCCTCGATATTCAGCAGCGCGTCGGGGTAATCGGTATCGCCCAGCGCCAGCACGCGGCGTTGCGTGCCGGGCTGCGCGTCGCGCAGCCATTGCCAGGTGACCTCGAGCTGCGCGTCCAACCCGGGCGGCTCGGCCAGCAGCGCCGTCGCCTGGGTGGGGCTCACGACGCTCTGCAGCGCGGCGCGGGACTGGCCGAACACCGCCTGCGGCAATCCGAACGCGGCCAGCAACCTGCGCGCGCCGGCGTTGCCCACGCCGGGGGTCAGGGTGAGTCTGAGCCAGGCGGCGAGCTCGTCGCGCTCCATGGGACGCGTGGCCGGTCAGGCCGCGGCCACAGGCCAGGGGGAGGACAGCCCCTTCAACGTGGATTCGTGAAGCGGTCGCCCACCCGCACGCCGTCGTTCGTCTCCAGGATCAGCGCAAACGACAGTTTCCGGAACGGGCTGAATACCATCAACAGCCCATTGCGCTCGTTCGGCAGCTTCATCTGCGCATGCGCCGGATCGGTCGAATCCACCAGGGTGCGGCCGTCCTTGAGAAGCGCCAGCACATCGCCGCTCTCGATGCCGTCGTCGGTGCCGCGGTTGATCACCACCACCTGGTTTTGCGCCGCGTTGGCGACCGCGCTGCCATAGATCGACACGATGCGCCCCTTCACCTCGCCTTGCGGGGCGTGCGGCGTGTAGCTGAGGAACTGGTGCGGCGGCTCGGGCAGCAACCGGTCGCCAACCCGGATTTCTTCCTTGGTGGACTCGATGTACAAGGTGGCGGGCACGACATCGGTCTGGGTTTTGCCGTCGTCCTGCGTGCTCGCGGTCGATTCACCGCGTACCAGACGCGCCTTGCCCAGGTACTGCGCCTCGTAGCCGAGCACCTTGCCGGTGTCGGGATCCCTCAACGGCGTGGCGTCACGGAACACGCGGAACTCGCTCGGCTTGCCGGGGCCCAGTTCCAGCGGAGCGGCGGCATCCCCGCGCGCGAACGCGCGATCCCCGTGCGACACCATCACGTGGTTCTCCTGGGTCGCCACGATGCGCGGCGCGTGCGCCAGGGTGTCTTCGTCCAGGATGATGCCCTGCGACAGGAACGGGTCAATCAGGTCGGGCCGCAGCGTGGGCAGGGCGCTGTTCGCCAGGGATTCATAGCGCGTGTGCGGCTCCAGGCGTACCGTCGGCATCGGTCCGCCGGGGCCTTGCGCCTCGCCGACGCGCAGCCGCGCGCGGCCGTTGGATTTGTCGAGATACAGGGTCTGGCCGGGATAGATGAGATTCGGGTTGCGGATTTGCTGCAGGTTCATGCCCCACAACTCGGGCCAGCGCCACGGATGCCTCAGGTACATGCCCGAGATGGCCCACAGCGTGTCGCCACGCTTGACGGTGTAGTGGTCCGGCGCGTTCGGCGCGAGTTCGGCGAGCGGCACGCCGGCCTGCGCGACCTGCTGCGCCGTGGCGCGCTGCGCCGGGGTGACCGGATAGATCTTCTGGGCCTGCGCCGGCGCGGCCAGCAGGGCGGCCGTCGCGGCCAGGGCCCACCACGGGGCCTGCCGTGCGCGGTGGGTGGTTGCCGGGCTGGACGTCGCCATCATGTGTTTCATATTTTTCGGTATCACGGACACCCCAAACGGGACTGGATCAGGCTGTCTGCACGCGGCAGAAAACCCGGCGGGAATCTTCGCAAGTCGCGGCTGATTTTCCGCTCAAGCCCTTGAATGGGCAACGTTTATTGGCTTTTGCGGGTGCCGCCAGCCGCAAAAGTAGCGAAAATAGCGACATCCCTTTCAGGATTTTCATGGCCTTGCTCCCAATTCTCTGCTATCCCGATCCGCGGCTGAACACCGTGGCCAGACCGGTGCGCGCGGTCGATGCGCGTGTGCGGGCGCTGGCGGCCGACATGTTGCAGACCATGTACGACGCGCAGGGCATCGGGCTGGCGGCCACCCAGGTCGATGTGCATGAGCGCGTGATCGTGATCGACGTGTCCGACGAGCGCAACCAGCCGCTCGTGCTGATCAACCCCGAGATCATCTGGGCCAGCGCCGAGCGCCATGTCAGCGACGAGGGCTGCCTGTCGGTGCCGGGTATCTACGACGGGGTCGAACGTGCTGCCGCCGTGAAGGTGACCGCACTGGACGCGCAGGGCGAGTCGCGCACCCTCGATGCCGACGGTACGCTGGCCGTGTGCATCCAGCACGAGATGGATCATCTGATGGGCAAGGTGTTTGTCGAGTATCTTTCTCCGCTCAAGCGCAACCGCATCCGCACCAAGATGCTCAAGGCCCGGCGCGAAGCGGAAAAGGTCTGACCGGCGGCGCGCCGTTCCATCCGGAGATATTTCATGTCATTGTGCAAATCAGCGGCCCTGGCGGCGCTCGGTCTGGTGCTGGCGGGCTGTGCCGCCTTTTCGTCGGTGCAACCCGGCATGACCCGGGCCGAGGTGGTGTCGCAGATGGGCCGGCCAACCGCCGTGGTGCCGCTGCCCGATGGGGAGCAGCGCCTGCAGTATTCGAGCGAGCCGGCCGGCCAGACCGTGTACATGGTGGACCTGGACGCGTCGGGCCACGTGCTGCGCAAGGAGCAGGTTCTGACCGCCGCCAGCCTGGCCCGCATCAAGCCCGGCTGGAGTAGCGCCGATGTGCTGCGCGATTTCGGCCCGCCGGCGCGGATCGACCATGTGGCGAACTGGCAGGGCGACGTCTGGACCTATCGCTGGCGCAGCGATACCGACATGTATTACTGGGTTTACTTCGACCGGCACGGCAAGGTCGGGCGCACCGGGCAGGGGATGGAATTCTTCGGTGGGCCGGACAACATCAACGTCAACGGCAGGAAGTAAGCCGCCTTGCGCCCCGAACCCGCGGCCGCCGAAGACCCGAACCCCGCAATCCGGTCTGACCGATGCGCCTGATCTTTGCCGGCACACCCGAGTTTGCCCTGGTGGCCCTGCAGCAACTGCATGGCGCGGGCCACGAGGTGGTGCTGGTGCTGACCCAGCCCGATCGTCCCGCCGGGCGCGGCCTGAAGCTGCGGGCCTCCCCGGTCAAGCAGTTCGCGCTGGCGCATGGCATCGCCGTGGCGCAGCCGCGCAGCCTGAGGCTGGACGGCAAATACCCGGGTGATGCGGCGGCGGTGCGCGGCGCCGTCGAGGCCGCGCAGGCCGACGTGATGGTCGTGGCCGCGTACGGGCTGATCCTGCCGCAATGGGTGCTCGATGCCCCGCGTTGGGGGTGTTTGAACATCCACGCCTCGCTGTTGCCGCGCTGGCGCGGTGCGGCGCCGATCCAGCGCGCCATCGAAGCCGGCGACCGCGAGAGCGGCGTCACCATCATGCAGATGGATGCGGGGCTGGACACCGGCGCCATGCTGCTGGTGGAGCGCGTGCCGATCGCGGCCAGGGAGACCGGCGCCAGCCTGCATGACAAGCTGGCGCAGATGGGCGGGCAACTGATCGTGCAGTCGCTGGCGCGCGCGTCCGGCAATGGTTTGGCGCCCGTCCCGCAACCGGCGGCCGGCGTGAGCTACGCGCACAAGATCGACAAGCAGGAGGCGCTGATCGACTGGCGCCGACCCGCGCCCGAGATCGAGCGGCAGATCCGCGCCTTCGACCCATTCCCGGGGGCTGCGAGCCGGCTTGGCCTCGAATCCATCAAACTCTGGAGCTCCGAAATAGATAGCGAACTATCCATATCAGATAACGGCCATGGCACTATTTTGTCTGCGAATCCGGGTGGCGTGCGCGTCGCCTGCGGCAGCGGCGTGCTGCGTGTGACCGAGCTGCAGCGCGCCGGCGGCAAGCGCCTGGCGGCGGCCGATTTTCTGCGCGGATATCCATTGACGCCCGGCATGCGCTTCGCGCCTTGACGTGCCGCGCGCCTCGCCCCCGGCGCGGGCCAGGCTCTGCGCTGCGCCACTAAAATCGGCGCCAACCTCTTGTCTGCGAGCGTTGTCTGCCATGAACTTCATCCGCTTCTCCGATCTGTGCGCCCAGGGCCGGGCCCAGGGTCGGCGCGTCTTCATCCGCGCCGACCTCAACGTGCCGATGGACGAGGCCGGCCGCATCACCGAGGACACCCGCATCCGTGCCTCTGTGGCGTGCCTCCGCATGGCGCTGGACGCCGGCGCGGCCGTGATGGTGACCTCGCACCTCGGGCGCCCGACCGAGGGCGAATTGAAGCCGCGTGATTCGCTGGCTCCGGTCGCCGCGCGCCTGGGCGAACTGCTCGGCCGCGCGGTGCCCCTGGTGGCCGACTGGGTCGATGGTTTCCGGCTGGAGGGCCGCCCGCTCGCCGCGGGCGAGCTGGTTCTGCTGGAGAATTGCCGCGTCAACCGGGGGGAAAAAAAGGACGATGAAGGGTTGGCCCGCAAAATGGCTGCGCTGTGCGACATTTTTGTGCACGACGCTTTTGGCACGGCCCACCGGGCAGAAGCAAGTACTTACGGCATCGCCCGGTTTGCGCCGGTCGCCTGTGCCGGCCCGCTGCTGGCCGCCGAGATGGACGCCATCGCGCGCGCGCTGGACAACCCGAAGCGCCCGCTCGTGGCCATCGTGGCAGGCTCCAAGGTCTCGACCAAGCTCACCATCCTGAAGGCCCTGGCCGAGAATGTCGACCAGCTGATTGTGGGCGGCGGCATTGCCAACACCTTCTTGCTCGCGAGCGGCCTGCCCATCGGCAAGAGTCTGGCCGAGCCCGCCCTGCTGGACGAGGCCCGCGCCGTCATCGATCTGATGAAGGCGCGCGGCGCCGACGTGCCCATTCCCACCGACGTCGTGACGGCCAAGACCTTTGCCGCCGACGCGCTGGCCACCATCAAGGTCGCCACCGACGTGGCCGCCGACGATCTGATTCTGGACATCGGCCCGCAGACCACGGAGCGGCTCGCGGCGCAACTTGGAGCGGCCGGCACCATTGTCTGGAACGGGCCGGTCGGGGTGTTCGAGTTCGAGGCCTTCGGCCATGGCACCGAGGGCATTGCGCGGGCGATCGCCCAGAGCCCCGCGTTTTCCATTGCGGGCGGCGGTGATACGCTCGCGGCGATCGCCAAATACGGCATCGAGAAACAGGTGGACTACATCTCCACCGGCGGCGGCGCCTTCCTGGAAGTGCTGGAAGGCAAACCGCTGCCCGCATTCGAGATTCTGCAAAAGCGCGCGAATGACTAATTGAGCAGTGCTAGTCCGAACGATTAGTCATGAATGCTTGTGACAGTTGAGATAAATCGCTTACACTTTTGCCTTAATTCCGACTTCACCCTCGCCACGACATGAATCCTACTGCTCGCCGACCGGGAAAATTACGGTGTTCGATGAGTGCGCTTTGCCTTGGCGCTCTCTCACTTGGTACCCCCGGCTTTGCCCAGAGCCTGCTGCAGCAAGCGCCCAAAACCGGCCTGTACCTGCAACTGGGCGTGGGCCAATCCTGGCAGGACTCGCCCGCCAATACCGGCAATCCCGCCATCAATCTCAATGGCAGCGGCACGGCCACGGCGGGCAAGATCACGGCCGGCCTGCAGATCACGCCCATGTGGGGTGCCGAGCTGAGCTACTACGACCTGGGCAAAGTCGGTATCAACACCCCCGCCGGTGTCGCCAACTACGACACCAACGTCACCACCGTCACTGCCACCGCCAGCTACCCGCTCACGCAGTCGCTCACGCTGGTGGGCCGTGCCGGCGTCGGCTACAGCCACCTGCAACTGAACGTGCCCAGCCAGAACTACGTCAGCAGCAGCACCAAGTACCCGCTGGTGGGCGGGCTGGGGCTGCGCTACAACTTCACGCCGCGCCTGGCGCTCACGGTGGACTACGACTACCTGGGCCGGACCGGACGCTTTGACGGCGGCGACAGCACCACGGGGCAGGTGCTCAGCGCCGGCCTGCTGCTGCGTTACTGAAACAACAATTGCACTGATACAACAACACGAACGGCACGCAGGCCGGCCAGCCTCGTGCCCCTCAAGGAGCCTTTGACATGCGCCACATCAACACCGGACGATTCGACACCGCGCTGCGCGCCCTGGCCATGGGCCTGGTCGCGAGCCTGAGCCTGGCGCTTGCCGCGTGCGGC
The DNA here is from genome assembly GCA_004323695.1 of Burkholderiaceae bacterium. Classification (GTDB taxonomy): domain Bacteria; phylum Pseudomonadota; class Gammaproteobacteria; order Burkholderiales; family Burkholderiaceae_C; genus Rhodoferax_A. The sequence goes on along the minus strand of SCRU01000019.1, from coordinate 5,378 downwards.
GGGGGCGGCGGCAGCGACTTGGGCACCCCGGCGGGCGGAGCGCCCGCGGGCCCTGTAACACCGCCCGCGGCACCGACCTACACCATTGGCGGCACCGTCACCGGACTGACGGCGGGGCAGACCGTGGCGCTGCAGAACAACGGGGCCGGCACCCTCACGGTGAATGCCAACGGCGCCTTCACCTTCACCACCGCGCAGCAAAGCAATACCGCCTACAGCGTGAGCGTGAGCACCGAACCCAGCGCGCGCACCACGTGCACCGTGAGTTCGGGCGCCGGCACCGTGGGCACGGGCAATGTCACCAACGTGGGCGTGTCCTGCGTGACGCAGCACTTTGCGTACGTGGTGAACTTTACCGGCAACGGCAGTGGCGGTGCGGGTAACGGCACGGTCTCGCTGTGCAGCGTGAACGCCACGACGGGGGCGCTGTCGGGTTGCGCTCCTACCGGCTTCGGTTTCGACGGACCTGCGGAGGTGGCCGTGAGCGCGAATGGTAACTATGCCTACGTGACAAACGAAACTGGCGGCACGGTATCTCTGTGCAGCGTGAACGCCACGACGGGGGTGCTGTCGGCTTGCACCAATGCTGGCGCGGGCGTTACAAGTCCTGGAGGCGCGGCCGTGAGCGCGAATGGCAACTATGCCTATGTGGTGAGCCATGGTGCAAGCACAGTATCTCTGTGCAGCGTGAACTCCACGACGGGGGCGCTGTCGGGTTGCGTTCCCACGGGCTCGGGGTTCAACAATCCACAGGGGATCACCTTGAGCCCGAACGGCAGCTATGCGTATGTCGTAAATTCGACCCCCGCCAATTCGGTGACGCAGTGCAGCGTGAACACCACGACGGGGGCGCTGTCGGGTTGCGTTCCCACGGGCTCGTTGTTCAACAATCCTCAGGGGATCACCTTGAGCCCGAGCGGCAACTATGCGTATGTAGCGAACTACACCGGTGGAAATGTCATTCAGTGCGGTGTCGACGCCGGGACGGGGGCGCTGTCGAGCTGCGCCGACAGCGGCGCCACGAGCCTTAGCGGGCCTTGGGGAGCGGCGGTGAGCGCTAACGGCAGCTATGCCTACGTGACCAATTTCAGTGGCAGCACGGTGAATCAGTGCAGCGTGAACGCCACGACGGGGGCGCTTTCGAGCTGCACCAATGTCGGCGGCGGGTTCTCGTCGCCTGCCGGCATCCTGTTCAATTGATGGCTCGCAGCCGGCTTGCGCCGGCCGAGGCTGGGCGCGCGATGCCTTCGTTCTTGCGGGGCGTCGCCGCCCGGTGGGTCGCGGGTGCGCGGCCTCTGTCGGTTTGACTCGGGTGCATTGACAGCTTCGGGTTTTTCGAGAGGCCGGGCCACTTTTCCGGGTAGATCCTTGCGCGTGAGGACCAGCGGTTCGCGCGCAGGGTGCGAGTCGGCCGCGCGCTGACTCGGCCGGCCCGGTGCGCGGGTAATTATCCGCTGGCCACGGTGCAGCGGCCGGTCCGGCCAATTGGTAACTGACATGTTCCCCGATTGCGGCGAGAATCCGGAACCTAGTTACCTCGGAGACGGATGTCCATGCCGCGTCGCTCGACCAAGATAGTTGCCACCCTGGGCCCCGCGTCCAGCGATCCCGCGATGCTCGAACAGATGATCCGGGCCGGCGTGAATGTGGTGCGCCTCAACTTCAGCCATGGCAAGGCGCAGGACCACATCGACCGCGCCACCCTGGTGCGGGAAGCGGCCCAGCGTGCCGGCCTCGAGGTGGCGATCATGGCCGATCTTCAGGGCCCCAAGATCCGTGTCGGGGTATTTGCGCAGGGCAAGGTGCGGCTCGCGCCCGGGCAGAAGTTCGTGCTGGACGCGTCGCGCAGCGAGCCAGGCGACAGCGAAGGCGTCGGGCTCGACTACAAGGAGCTGCCGCGCGACGTGAAGTCCGGCGACCTGCTGCTGCTCAATGACGGCCTGATCGTGCTGATGGTCGATGAGGTGCGCGGCGAGCAGGTGCACACCCGCGTCAAGGTCGGGGGCGAGCTGTCCAACAACAAGGGCATCAACAAGCAGGGGGGCGGCCTGACCGCGCCCGCGCTCACGGCCAAGGACATGGAAGACATCAAGACCGCGATGAGCTTCCAGGCCGACTATCTGGCGGTGAGTTTCCCGAAGAATTCGACCGACATGGAGATGGCGCGCCAGCTCGCCAACGTGGCGGCGGCGCCATACAACCACAGGCCGGGCCTGATCGCCAAGATCGAGCGCGCCGAGGCGATTCCGCGGCTGGAAGAGATTCTCAAGGCCAGCGACGGCATCATGGTGGCGCGCGGCGACCTCGCGATCGAAGTCGGCAACGCGGTGGTGCCTGCGCTGCAAAAGCGCATGATCCGCATGGCACGCGAGATGGACCGGCTGGTGATCACGGCCACGCAGATGATGGAGAGCATGATCGGCAACCCGGTGCCCACGCGCGCCGAGGTCAGCGACGTGGCGAACGCCGTGCTGGACGGCACCGATGCGGTGATGCTGTCGGCCGAGACGGCGGCCGGCAAGTATCCGCTCGAGACAGTGCAGGAGATGGCCAAGATCTGCGAGGAGGCCGACAAGGCGGAATACACCGAGCTGGAGGCCGATTTCTCGGGCAAGACGTTCGGGCGCATCGACCAGTCGATCGCGATGGGCGCGCTGTTCACGGCCTACCACCTGGGCGCCAAGGCCATCGTCGCGCTGACCGACAGCGGCTCGACGCCCCTGTGGATGAGCCGCCATCGCATCCACGTGCCGATCTACGCCCTCACGCCCCGGGTCGCCACGCAGCGCAGGATGGCGCTGTACCGCAATGTGCGCCCGCTCCTGATGGATACCAGCGTGGACCGGGACACGGCGCTGGCCGAGGCCGAAGGCCACCTGAAGAGCCGCAACATCGTGCAGCGCGGCGATGTCTATGCGATCACCTGCGGCGAGCCGATGGGCGCGCCGGGCGGCACCAACATGCTCAAGATCTGCCGGGCCAGCTGACGTCACCGGGGTCCGGCGACACGTTAAAATCAGCGTTGGTTACCAAGCGGTTACCACGTCGTTCCGCGCCGGCCGGGCGCCGGCTTTCAACTCTCTGAGGTCACTCACCATGCCACTCGTTTCGATGCGCGAACTGCTGGACCATGCCGCCACCCAAGGCTACGGCATTCCGGCTTTCAACGTGAACAACCTGGAGCAGGTGCAGGCCGTGATGTCGGCCGCCGATGAGGTCGGCGCACCCGTGATCCTGCAGGCCAGCGCCGGCGCGCGCAAATACGCGGGCGAATCCTTCATCAAGCACCTGATCCAGGCCGCGATCGAAACCTATCCGAAGATTCCGCTGGTGATGCACCAGGATCACGGTCAGAGCCCTGATGTGTGCCGCAGCGCCATCGGCCTCGGGTTTTCTTCGGTCATGATGGACGGCTCGCTCCAATCCGACGGCAAGACGATTGCCTCTTACGACTACAACGTGGACGTGACGCGCCAGGTGGTTGACCTGGCGCATGCCAGCGGCGTCACGGTCGAAGGCGAACTCGGCTGCCTGGGCTCGCTGGAAACCATGAAGGGCGACAAGGAAGACGGCCATGGCACCGAGGCCACCATGACCATGGATCAGCTGCTGACCGATCCCGAGCAGGCCGCCGACTTTGTGGCGCGCACCCAGCTGGACGCGCTGGCGATTGCCATCGGCACCAGTCACGGCGCCTACAAATTCACGCGCAAGCCCACGGGCGACATCCTGGCGATCTCGCGCATCAAGGAAATCCACCGGCGCATCCCGAACACCCATCTGGTGATGCATGGCAGCTCCAGCGTGCCGCAGGAGTTGCTCGCGATCATTCGCGCGCATGGCGGCGCCATGAAGGAGACCTACGGCGTGCCGGTCGAGGAAATCCAGGAAGCCATCAAGCACGGCGTGCGCAAGATCAACATCGACACCGACATCCGCCTGGCGATGACCGGCGCGATCCGCAAGTACCTGGTGGAGAATCCGGACAAGTTCGATCCGCGCGACTACCTCAAGCCGGCGCGCGAAGCGGCCAGGCAGGTTTGCCGGCAGCGCTACATCGAGTTCGGTTGCGAAGGCCAGGGCGCCAGGATCAAGGGCCACAGCCTGCAGGTGGTGGCGGGCCAGTATGCCAGCGGCGCATTGGCGCAGGTGGTGCACTGAGCCTGACATAATCGGCTCGAATGGTTCAGGGCCCGTTGACTGTTCAACGGGCCTTTTTGCTTTACGACGACTCCGATCATGACCGCCGCCCTGCACACCTCCGCCCTGACTTCCCTGCCGCTGCTCGCGCGCGGCAAGGTGCGCGACAACTATGCGGTGGGCAGCGACCGCATCCTGATGGTGGCGAGCGACCGCATCAGCGCGTTCGACGTGATCATGGGCGAGCCGATTCCGGGCAAGGGCGTGCTGCTCACGCAAATGGCGCTGTTCTGGTTCGACAAGCTGGGGCACCTGTGCCCGAACCACCTGACCGGCGTGGCGCCCGGGAGCGTGGTCGCGCCCGACGAGGTGGCGCAGGTGAAGGACCGCTCCATGCTGGTCAAGCGCCTGAAGCCCATTCCGGTCGAAGCCGTGGTGCGCGGTTATCTGGCCGGCAGCGGCTGGAAGGAGTATCGGGATACCCAATCGGTCTGCGGCGTGACGCTGCCGGCCGGCCTGAAAAACGCCAGCCCGTTGCCCGAGCCCATCTTCACGCCGGCGGCCAAGGCCGAGGCCGGCGCGCACGACGAGAACATCCGCTACGAGCAGGTGGAAAAAGTGGTCGGCCCCGAACTGGCCGCACGGATCAGGAAGCTCAGCATCGAGATATACAAAACTGCCGCGGCCTTCGCGCTGGCCAAGGGCATCATCATTGCCGACACCAAGTTCGAGTTCGGCCTGGACGAGCACGGTACGCTCACGTTGATGGACGAGGTGCTGACGCCCGACTCGTCGCGCTACTGGCCGGTGGAAGGCTATGAGGCGGCGTTTGCCGCAGGCCGGAACCCGCCCAGCTACGACAAGCAGTTCCTGCGCGACTGGCTGGAGGCCGCGCGCGTCCACGGCAAACCCTGGGACAAGACGCCGCCGGCGCCGCACCTGCCGCAGGATGTGATTGCCCAAACCGCCGCCAAGTACCAGGAAGCGTTGCAGCGGCTGACCGCCTGAATAAAGCCCACGCTGGCCATGGACCCGGGAGGTCGAACCTCCCATGACTGTCATTTCCGGCTTGGCCGGAAATCCACGGTGGTGGTCTGCCGGGGTAGATTCCCGCTTGCGCGCACTGCTGTCCGGAATCAAATGGGCGTCCCCGTCCAAGTGCTTGCTGTGCAAGGCGAATTGGGGTGGGCCGGGCGTTGGCGACTTGAAATGACTGTATGAGCGCTCGGCTGCAGGGC